>JANYJX010000065.1 GCA_025358355.1 Actinomycetes bacterium
CTCCCGGCGCTCCGAGATTTGCCTCGAGCGCCAGATCGGGCTGACGAAGCTCTACAACGAGGTCGACGAGGGCGCCTACCGCGACCTGCGCGAGCTCCACGATGCGCTCGACGAGGCGGTCGCCGCCGCGTACGGCTGGCCGGCGTCGGCGGCGCATGATCCGCAGGACTCGAACCGTCGCCTCCTCGAGCTCAACCGGGCGATCGCCGCGGGCGAGATCGAGTATCGGCCCTTCGTATAACGTCGCGCGCATGGCGGGCCACGACGCGGTGTTCATCGGCGCGGGCATCAACTCGCTTGCCGGGGCCGCGCTCCTCTCCCGCGCCGGCTGGAACGTCTGCGTGCTGGAGCGGGAGGACGTCGCCGGCGGTTGCATCCGCACCGTCGAAGGGCTGACCGCGCCCGGCTTCACGCACGAGCTGCTTGCGGCCTGGCATCCGCTGTGGACCGGCGGAGCCGCCTACGCGGAGCTGAAGGACGAGCTCGACCGTCGCGGCGTCGAATACCTGAACACCGACCTGCCGACGGGTTCGACGTTCCCGGACGGGCGCGCAGCCTTCGTCTCGACGGATCTCGCCGCGAACATCGCCGAGCTCGACGGCCACGCGCTCGGCGATGGCGCGGCCTGGGAGTCGATGTTCAACCGCTTCATGGCGAACGCCGACCTCTCGTTCGGGCTGCTCTCGGTCGAGCTGTGGTCGGGCGGAGGACTCGACCTCGGCCGGAAGGCGCTGCATCGCTTCGGTCGCCGCGGGCTGCTCGAGTTCATGGGCGGGGCTCTCTCCACCTGCCGCGACTGGCTTGGCGACACGTTCGAGTCGGAAGAGGCGCATGCGCTGCTCGCGCCGTGGGTGCTGCACACGGGGCTCGGGCCGGATCAGGCGACGTCCGGGTTCATGACGCAGGTGATCGCGTGCGCGTTGCAGCTCGGCGGGATGCCGGTGCCGCGCGGCGGTGGAATCAAGCTGGTCGAGGCGCTCACCGGAATCGTCCGCGACGCGGGCGGCGAGGTGCGCACGGGCGCCGACGTCGAGCGCGTCCTCGTCTCGGGCAGCCGTGCGACCGCGGTTCGGTTGGCCGGCGGCGAGACGATCGGCGCCTCGCGCGCGGTCATCGCCAGCGTCACGCCGACCCAGCTCTACGGTCGCCTGCTTGCGCCGGGCAACGTCCCGACCGCAGTCACCGAGGCCGCGAGCCGCTACCGCTACGGCCGTGGCGAGATACAGATCCATATCGCGATGGACGAGCTCCCGCGCTGGAAGGGCCCGCGCGCCACCGAGCTCGCCCGCTGCCCGCTTGTGCACGTGACGACCGGGCTCGACGGAGTGTCGCGAGCGGTGAACGAGGCCGAGCGCGGCCTGCTTCCCGGCCGCCCGACGATCGCCGTCGGGCAACCGTGCGCGCTCGATCCGTCGCGGGCGCCGGACGGCAAGTGGATCCTCTGGCTGCAGCTGCAGGAGACACCGCGCGCGCCGATCAAGGGCGACGCGGCCGGCGAGATCGACGTCTGCGACGGCTCGTGGACGGAGGAGCTGCGCGAGCGCTACGCCGACCGGATCGTCGGCCTGCTGGGCGAGTCGATCCAGAACCTGTCGTCGGCGACGCTCGCCCGCACCGTCCTCTCCCCCGTCGACCTCGAGCGGCTGAACATGAACCTCGTCGGCGGCGACATCTACGGCGGCTCGTGCGCGCTCGACCAGAACTTCCTCTGGCGTCCGCTCGCCGCCGCGCCGGGCCATCGCACCGAGGTCGACGGCCTCTTCCACATCGGCGCCAGCACCCATCCCGGGCCGGGTCTCGGTGGCGGCTCCGGCTACCTCGTCGCGAAGGAGCTCACCAAGCCGCCTGTTCACCGCCGGCTTCTTGCGAGGATCCCCGGCCGATGAAGCTCGCCCTGTCGGAGATCTCGACGATCAACGCGACATTCGCCGAAGACGTTGCCGCGTACGCCGAAGCCGGCTTCGACGCGATCGGCATCTGGGAGTTCAAGCTGCCGGACGACGACGAGGCGAACATCGCCCTGCTCCGCAGCCACGGCCTGACCGTCGCCAATTGCGTCCCTGCGGTGCCAACAGTCCTGCAGCTGGGGATTCCCGGGATGGAAGGGCCGGCTGACCCCGAGATGCGGATCGAGGGGCTGTGCGCGTCGATGCGGCGGTTCGCAGCCTACGACCCGGAGTCAGTGGTCTGCCTCACGGGGCCGATCGGCGAACGGACGCTGGGCGAAGCGCGCGCGGTCGTCATCGACGGGCTGCAGCGCACTGCTGCGGCTGCGCGGGAAGCTGGCGTCGCCTTGGCCCTGGAATCAGCGCACCGCACGCAGCGCGAGACGGCCTCGTTCGTCAACTCGGTCGAGGACGCCGTCTCGCTGTTGCATGAGGCGGGCCTCGACGAAGTCGCTCTCCTGCTCGACGTCTACCACGTCTGGGACGACCCGGCTGTTTGGGACCTGATCGCGCGCGCCTCGTACCGGATCGCCGGCGTGCACGTTTCGGACTGGCCCGCCGAAGCCGGCCACACGGACCGAGTGCTCCCGGGCGAGGGGATCGGCCGAACGCGCGAGATCGTCGAGGCGCTGGCGCTGTCGGGGTGGGACGGGTCGCTCGACGTCGAGATCTTCTCGGAGCCCGACCGCTTCTGGGCGCACCCCGTCGAAGAAGCGGCCCGCCTCGCGTTCACTGCTGCGTCAGCGCTCGTCGCGTAGCGCTCGCGCGAGAGCCGCGCGCCCGTCGGCGAGCACAGGCTCGCCGTGCGAGACGAGGATGCGCTCGACCGGCAGCTCCAGTAGCGGCTGGAGCGAGGCGAGCACCACCTCGCGAGGCACACCCTCGAGCCAGCTGTCGGGGCAGACGCGAGCTCCGCCGTCATCGGCACCGAGCAGAACGTCACCCGGAACGAGCGCGGCGTACGGCTCGAGCCAGTAGACGATCTCGCCGTGGTAGGCCGTCGGGAACGCCGTCACGCCCGCGCTCGCCGCGCCGCCCGAGCCGTAGCGCGCGGCGATCTCGGCGGCGCTGCGGGTGTGATCGTTGCTCGTCGTCAACACAATCGGCGCACCAAGTCGCTCGACGTCGCGATCGAGGGCGCGCCAGAAGCGCTCGTGGTCGTCCGGAACCAGCGGATCGACGAGCGCGATCCCACCGTCGATCTCGGCGTAAACACAGCCGACTTCCGCGCCCCATTCGTCCCCGTCGGCCGGTGTCCAGGCGGGATGGCGCGCCGTCCAGCGCCACAAGCCCGGCGTGATCTCGGCGACAGCCACGGTTACACGTTGCCATAGAGCTGGAGCACGATCGAGACGAACTGCTTCGTATCGTTGTAGATGCCGATCTCGCGCACGGCCCGCGCACCCTGGTACCAACCGGCGAGCGCGAGCTTGCGATCGCCGTGAAACTGATCGAGCTGCCAGCGCAGATAGCGGACACCGGCCTGGACGTCGCCATCCGCGGTTCGCGGCGTGCTATGACCGAGCAGGACGACATCGACCCAGTCCCACGTCTCGGGCAGGAGTTGCATCACACCGATCGCGCCGACATTCGAGACGACATCCTGCTGGAAGCCCGACTCCATCCAGGCCAACGCGCGCGCCAGAGCCGGGTCGACGCCGTACACGGCTGCCCAGCGATCGAGCGACGCCCGCACGGATCCGCGGCTGGCTGGCGTCGCTCCGTCTCCGGCGGTCGTTGTCGCTCCGCGAGGAAGGCGCAGCTTCTGCCCCGGCACGATGATCCCGGTGAGTCGCAGGCCGTTCTGCTTCGCGAGCAAGAACGGGCTGACGTGGTAGCGCTCCGCGATCGAGAAGAAGCTCTCGCCGGCCGCAACGATGTGCGTGACGAGGGGCCTTGGCGCCTTGCGAGCCGCGCCGTGAGCAAGCGTGCGGAAGGTCTGCCGACCCACGATGCCATCCGGCCGGAGACCGTGCCGGCGCTGGAACCGTTCAAGCGCCATCTGCGTTGCCCTGTCGAAGCGCCCGTCGACGGCCGCCCGCGGCAAGCCGTAGGCAACCAGCTGGAATTCGAGCGACGCAACGTCCCAGCCGGCAAGACCGGGCCACAGCTCACGCTGACCGAGCAGCGGCGAGCCGAGCAGCCCAAGC
This sequence comes from Actinomycetes bacterium, assembly GCA_025358355.1. Taxonomy (GTDB): domain Bacteria; phylum Actinomycetota; class Thermoleophilia; order Gaiellales; family Gaiellaceae; genus Gaiella. The sequence continues at coordinate 4,097 of JANYJX010000065.1, forward strand.
GCGCGCCGCTCCCGTGTCCCAAGTCGCCCGTCGGCGCGCATCCCATGGGCCGTTTCGAGCTGAGCGAGGCCCGACTTGGTCAGCGGTCCGGCAAGTCCATCGATTGGCCCCGGGTACAGCCGTTGCGCGCGAAGACCGACCTGCAGCGCGGCAACACTCGCTTTCGCACGTGTGCCGGAAGCATGCGCGACCGGCGCGGCGGCCAGAACCGCCACAAGCAGGCACAAGATCGCCGCCCGGCGCATCGGGCTGGTTTCGCCACCCTGGGCGGGTGTCCTGCCGCCTACCGGATGCAAAACGCGGCGCAGCTTGGGGCGCTCCTGTTACCGGCGGCATCGGCGCCGACGATGCAGAACGTCAGTGTCCCCTTCGCGGTCGCGGACGCGCGCCGTGAAAGCGCAGGGCTCGGGCGAGGAAGTCATCAAGGACGTCGTCTAGAGTGGCGGCAGCGTCCCGACGCTCAAGGACTCGGTCCTCCACTTCGTCGCAGATCTCACGCCGCAAAGACGTACGCGTTCGTCGTCAAGCAGACGCACTAGGACGGGACGATCGTCGACTGGTCAGGGCCGGAGAGCTCGGACACCCCGGCGGAGCGGCGCTCTCGAGGTAGCCGGTATGGCTCCTTCGGGGGATGTCGGCAACGCCTCTTGAGTGGCTATACTGCTATCCAGTTTGATGGGCCCCTTTGCGGGGCCCTTTTTTTTGGACCCAGATACTGAGTCTAGGACGGAACGCGATGGACAGATGCACCCTCCACGTCGATGTCGGGTACCTCATCGCTGAGGGCGGCAAGGCCTATTGCGGAGCATTCCGCCGGTCACAGGTTCGTTGTGACCATGGTGCAGTCGCCCATGCACTTGAGGACTGGGCACGCCAGCAAGCTGGATGCCCCCACTACTTCGGGCCTACTGGTATGACGGAGCTCCCGACAGTGTCATGACGCCGGACCACCAGGCGATAGCGGATCTCCCACGAGTGAAGTTGAGGCTCGGACGTCTCGTGCCCCGGAAGAGCGGGTTGGAGCAAAAGGGCGTTGATTCTTTGATCGTCCACGATTTGATCACGCTGGCACAGGAGCGCGCTGTCGAGACGATGTTTCTCCTTGCTGGGGACGAAGACATGTGCGAGGGAGTAGCCGCCGCACAGCGTCTAGATGGTTGATGCCACGGGGTTAGGCGGTGTAGTCGGCGATGGCGCGGTAGACGAGCGCCTTCACTCGCTCCAATGGCTGGTGACCAACATCAAAGTGCGCGACGCTGATGAGCGCCGTATGCGCGAGCGGGTGGCCGCTGCCCGTAGCGGCAAACGGGTCTTGGAACTGCGAAGGGCCGGAAAGGTCGATCTCGAATATCCACGGCCCTTCCTTCCCCCAGCCGCAGAAGATGCCGCCCCAGACCTCCGGCTGCGTGTTGGGCAACTCAACCCACTCCTTGCGAATCTGCTGCTGGATCGGATTCACGATTCCGCGGATGAGCGCAGCGGTCTCGGAGGCGGGTTTGCTTAGGCCCATCTTCGTCGCATGGGCGTCAAGGTCAGCGTGAATCCTTTGCCCGGCCCCCTGTCCCCCTGTTCCGCCGTACACGAGATGCTTGCCGAGCCGGGCGATCTTCTTCGCCGGAAGCTTCATCGGCATCCCGCCCGGCATTTGCGTCGTCCCTTGACTGTCGGTGGCGAGGACTACCCCCTCGGGGCATCTCACGGCGACTACGACGGTCACGAACGGAACAAGCTATTTACGGCCATGTCGGGGTAGGCCGTGTACACGTCGTCCAAGAGCTTGTTGAAGGACACGCTGCCCACTCGCTGCTTTATGTTGACCACTCGGTGGGCGGTGGCCGAGTCGACTTCCTCGTGGAGCAGATGCCGGGCGTAGTCGATCCCCGCCGCAGTCAACAGGTAACGCTTCCACGAGTAGCCGGGTACGTCCCGGGCCTGGGCGTACCCTTCGGCGACCAGCCGGTCGAGGTCGTTGCGAACCTCACGTGAGAACGGCCCCCAGTTGTACGGGCTGAACGTGTAGCTCTCGTTAGCTGGGAGACCCCCTTCCTTCGAAAGCAAGAACATGCCTTTCTGGACCCGGATCGGATCCAGCGCCGGGCTGTCGCCTTCCCCCTTGAATCCGAGTAGTAAGAGAAGCCAGTCCGACCTGGTCACGTGTGTAGCCCTCCGAATGATGTAGGCCCAGCATCGACCTTCATCGCGTTTTTCGAGTCCCCCACCCGCGGTACCTCCTCTCGCACGGCGCGACTTTACGCCTGATCTGTCGTTCACGGTAGCTCTGCAAGCGGATCGTACGGCCAACCACGGGCGAGGGCGGCCACGGGAGCCGCGGAGAGACCGTAGACCCGCCACGGACGGCCCCGAGCGACGGACCAAGCCTCCGATTCAAACGGAACGGCGACCAGAGCCAGACACGCGACAGGTAGGGCTTTCGCGAGCCACAGGCTGGACTCCACTTGAGAGAGAACCCGAAGGCACCGGGGCAGGCACGGCGTGAGCTTTTGCGGCGCTTCTTGCCTTGATGAAGTCACTCCTCACTGTATGAAAGAATGGCGTAGCCCAACACGAACAGCAGCGACAAGTTCTTCTCACGATGGACTTGCCCGAAGTAGTGAGGAGATAGAGCCGATGGGTACCCCCACGGTGTGGGCGATCTCCTTGTAGGAGGCTCCCAGTTGTTTGAGGTGGCGAGCGAGTTCGCGTTTGTGCTCGGCGTTTCCCGAGAAACTCGCCGCGGGTCATCCGGCCAGCCGCCGCCAGGCGCCTGTGCCAGCGGGCACGGTCACGGTCACGTCGGCGTACCTCGATGACGCTACGGTCGACGAGGACCGAGAGCTGCTCTTGCTCGCTGGCGTTGATCTCGAGC
>JANYJX010000071.1 GCA_025358355.1 Actinomycetes bacterium
AGGATCACAACGGCTTCTCCCACCAGGACCCAGGCTTCATCGACCACGTCATCAACAAGAAGGCGGAGGTCGTCCGCGTCTACCTGCCGCCGGACGCAAACTGCCTGCTGTCCGTTGCCGACCACTGCCTACGCAGCCGCGACTACGTGAACGTGATCGTTGCCGGCAAGCAGCCGGCGCTCGACTACCTGACGATCGAACAGGCGATCGCGCACTGCACCCGCGGCCTCGGCGTCTGGGAGTGGGCCTCGAACGACGAGGGCGAGCAGCCCGACGTCGTGCTCGCCTGCGCGGGCGACATCCCCACACTGGAGACCGTCGCGGCAGCGGCGCTGCTGCGCGAGCACCTTCCCGAGCTAAAGGTGCGGCTGGTCAACGTCGTCGACCTGATGCGCCTCCAGCCCGAGAGCGAGCATCCGCACGGGCTCTCCGACCGCGACTTCGACGCCCTGTTCACGAGAGACCGTCCCGTCATTTTCGCCTACCACGGGTATCCCTCGCTGATCCACCGGCTGACCTACCGACGTACCAACCACGCGAACCTCCACGTGCGCGGCTACAAGGAAGAAGGGACAACGACGACGCCCTTCGACATCCTGATGCTGAACGACATGGATCGCTTCCACCTGGTCATGGACGTGATCGATCGGGTGCCCGGCCTCGGCTCGCACGCGGCCCACCTGCGCCAGCGGATGGCCGACGAACGTCTGCGCCACCGTGCCTACACTCGCGAGGTGGGCGACGACATGCCCGACGTACGCGACTGGACATGGCCAGCCCTGGAGCCCTCGACGAGGACTAGCACCTAGTCGCTGTGCGCGTCCTTGTCGTCAACGCCGGCTCGAGCAGCCTGAAACTACGGCTGCTCGATAGCGACGACACGCTGATCGCTCAGCACGACCTGCCCGCGCTCCGCGGCCGTGCCGATGAGGCTGCACTCGTCGCCGCCCTCTCCGATCTGCGCGCTCCGGACGCGGTCGGCCACCGGATTGTCCACGGCGGCGCCACCTATCAGAGAGCGGTGCGCCTGGACGTCGGCGTCCTCCGGGATCTCCGCGCGCTCTCCGACCTCGCCCCGCTGCACCAGCCGCCGGCGCTCGAGGTGCAGGCGCTCGTCGAGCGCTCCATCCCCGGACTGCCGTCGGTCGCATGTTTCGACACCGCCTTCCATGCCACGCTTCCGGCAGCCGCCTTCACCTACGCGCTGCCGCGGCCGTGGCGCGAGCGCTGGCCGCTGCGCCGCTTCGGCTTCCACGGGCTCTCGCACGCCTACGCCACCCGCCGCGCCGCCGAGCTGCTCGGGCGACCCGTCGAAGAGTTACAGATCGTCACCTGCCACCTCGGCGCCGGCGCCTCGCTCTGTGCAGTCCAAGCGGGCCGTTCGATCGACACGACGATGGGCTTCACACCGCTCGAGGGCCTCGTTATGGCAACCCGAGCGGGCAGCGTCGACCCCGGCTTGCTGCTCTGGCTACTAGAGCAGGAGCGGCTCGAGATAGGTGCCTTGGCCCACGCCCTCGAGTACGAGTCGGGCCTCGCCGGGCTAGCAGGCAGCGCCGACATGCGCGAGGTGCTGGCGCGCGCCGAGGACGGCGACAGCGACGCGACGCTAGCCCTCGACGTCTACGCGCACCGGCTGCGCGCCGGCATCGCAGCGATGGCGATCACCCTCGACGTCCTCGACGCCCTCGTTTTCACCGGCGGCGTCGGCGAGCACGCGCCCACAGTCCGGGCCATGGCCGCGGCCGGCCTCGCGCAGCTTGGGATTGTGCTCGACTCCGACCGCAACGCTTCGAGCAACACCGACGCGGACATCGGCGCGCCCGACGCCCGCGTCCACACATTGGTCGTCACCGCGCGAGAGGACATTGAAATCGCCCGCCAAGTCCGCCACCTGCTAGGCGGAACACTCGAGCAGCCACCGGCGGTCCGGACTATCTCCGCCCGCAGATCGCAACCGCATACCCTCACACCAAACGAGCAAGGGAGTCGGGCATGAGCAATGAGAGCAGCGGCAAGCGCCCCAGCTTTAGCGCCGACGAGGCGCGGCGGGTGGGTGAGGAGATCGGCGTCGACTGGGATCAGTCGCCTTTCGACGTCGAGCAGTTTCGTGGAGGAATGGACGTCGAGCTCGAGCACGGCCTCCACGACCTGCTGACCAACGTGACCGGCGACGAACCCAACGTCACCGGCAAGATCGCCCTCGCGCATCTGAAGGAGTTCCCTGACTACTACACCCGCCTCGCGCGGATGGAAGCAGAGGCCAGGCAGGATCACGCTGGCTGAAAGGCGCCCACAGCAGCATCGCGCCGAACCTCTGGGCATTACGGCTGCCGCGCCGGATTCCCTTTCGACGCGGCGGTGGTGGACGCTCGGCGGCCTTTCGCTCGCCTCGTTCTTGCTGACGCTTGGTGACACGGCGCTCGCGGTGGCGTTGCCTTCGCTCGGCCGTGATCTCCGCCTCGGCCTGTCGGCGCTGGAGTGGGTTGTGAACTCCTACACGCTCGCGCTCTCGGTGTTCCTGCTCGCTGGCGGTTGGCTGACGGATCGGCTCGGCGGGCGGCGCGTTTTCCTCCTCGGAACCACGCTCTTCATTGGCGCCTCCCTCGTTTCCGGGCTGGCGCAGAGCGGCTGGCTGCTTCTTGCCGGCCGCACGTTGCAGGGGATGGCCGGGGCGCTTGTGCTTCCGGCGACACTCGCGCTTGTCGCGGCGACCTTCCGTACCGGTGGGCGCGGGTTCGCACTTGGGATCTGGTCTGGCGCAGGCGCGGCGGCGCTTGCTGTGGGGCCGCTCGTTGGCGCGCTCGTGACTGAGCGGCTCGGCTGGGCCTGGATCTTCCTGCTCAACGTCCCGCTCGGAGTTGCGGGCTTGCTTGCTGCTCGCGCCGCCTTGCCGCAGTCGGGCGAGCGTCGCGCCTCGGGCGTCGATCTCGCCGGCCTCGCGGCGTCCGCGGCGGCGGTGTTCGCGGTTGGCTTCGCGCTGACCGAGGCCGGCCGCTACGGCTGGGCCTCCCCTGTGGTGCTCGGCGGGCTCGCCGTAGGCGCTGCGGCGTTCACTGTATTTGTTCGCGTTGAGCTGAAGCAGGCGGCGCCGCTTGTCGATCTGCGGCGCTTCACGACGCGGGCGGTGTCCGGCGCGAACGGTGTGATGTTGCTCTCGACGGCGGTGATGTGCAGCGTGCTTTTCTTCGTCTCGCTCTACCTACAGACGGCCCGTGGCTACTCGCCGCTTGGGACGGGAGCGGCGTTCCTGCCGATGACCATCCTGATCCTGGTCGTGGCGCCTCTCGCGGGGAGGCTCGCCGACCGGCTCGGCAGCCGTATGCCCGCGACCGTGGGCATGCTGCTGATCGCGATCGGACTGCTTCTGCTTTCCGAGTTCGGGCTCCACGGCGGCCTGGGCGGGCTCCTATCCTCGCTCGCTGTTGTCGGCCTCGGTATCGGACTCGTGACGACGCCAGTCACCGCTGCCGCGCTCGGTGATGTGCCGGAGCACGAGGCCGGCGTCGCCGCCGGCGTGCTGAACACCTCGCGCATGGTCGGCTTGACACTAGGGATCGCCCTGATGGGCGCGATCGTCGCCGCCCGCTGGCCCGGCGGATTCGCCGTCGCGCCCGCGCGACCGGGCGCCCTCGCGGGCGGCCTATCCCTGGCCTTCCGCATCAACGCGGGCATCGCGCTCGCGACCGCAGCGGTCGCCGCCGCAACACTCGCCGGCACCAAACCACGTCGCGCCGCACGCCTCGGCCGGCGAGACGGCCGTTCCTCCACCGTCGCGCCTGTCAAGCGATGAGATTGCGGTTCAACCACCGCGAGCGACTCGCACGGGGGCGGGCGCTCGGTGCGGTTGCGATCACGGGGTAGACCTCAGTGTTCGCAATGTGTGCTGTGAACCGTGCAGGCGATCGTCTCGCCCGTCACGCTTCTTGCCCAGCTGCTGATTCGGGACGACCGATGGGAGTATTGAGGCGAAGGTATTCGTCGCGGCAGCCGCGGGCGCAGAAGTAGAGGTGCTGGCCGCTGTGTTCGATCGAGGCGGGCGAATCCTCGGGGTCGAGAAGCATGCCGCAGACGGGGTCGCGGACGAGCGCCTGCAACGAGCGGAAGCGGCCGTCCTCGAGCCAGAGCACGCGATCGGCGATTTCGCGCAGGCGCTCATCGTGGCTGACGATAACGACTGTCGTGTGCTCATCTTTGGCGAGCCCGCGCAGTAGGCGCATTGTCTCGGCGCCGTGGTGGGAGTCGAGGTTAGCGGTCGGCTCGTCGGCGAGGATCAGTGCCGGGCGGTTGGCGATCGCGCGTGCGATCGCGACGCGTTGCTTCTCACCCCCGGAGACCTTCTCGATCGGGAAGTCGAGTCGCTCTTCGAGTCCGAGTGCGGTGAGAAGCTCTTGGGCGCGGGCACGTGCCTCGGCGCCGTACGTGCCCGCAAGGTTGAGCGCGACCTCGACGTTTTCTCGTACCGGCAGCGCTGCGAGCAGGTTGAAGTCCTGGAAGATGAAACCGAAGGTGCGGGCGCGGAATGGTGGCAGCTGGCTCTCGGGGAGCGTGGCGATGTCCGTGCCGTCTACCCAGATCTCGCCGGAGCTTGGGCGCAAGAGCCCGCCGAGCATCGAGAGCAGGGTCGTCTTGCCGCTCCCGGATGGCCCCATCACCAGCACGATCTCGCCGCGGGCGAGTTCGAGGTCGACTTCACGGACGGCTTCGACGCGGGTGTCTGCCTCACCGAAGACCTTCGACAAACCACGGATGCGGACCAGCGGTGCAGTGCTCATGACGGCCTCTTGAAGACGCTCGCCGGCTCCACCCGCAGCACCCTGAGCACGGGCACGACCGCCGCCGCCACGGCGACGGCCCCTGCGACGAGCGCTGCCTGAACTACGTCACCAACACGAACGGAGAGCACGAGCGTTGGCGAGAACATCGGCAGGGCGGCAGAAAGTAACGCGACGAGCGCGAGCGCGAGTAGGAATCCGGCGACGACCAAAACGCCGACCTGGGCAAGTACGAGGGTAAGCGCGCGCCGGGCGCGTAGGCCGAGCGCGCGCAGCACGCCGTAGTCGCGCAGCTGTGCGAGCGTCGCGCCGTAGGCGACGAGGCCGGCGACGGCCACGCCGACGACGAAGCCGACGAGGATCATGCCGCGCACAATTCCTGTGGACATGTCTCCGACGACCCGCCGCTCGGATGCGGCGAAGCGCTCACGCGTCGTTGCCGTCACACCGGGGACGCGACGCTCAATATCGGCGGCGAGGGCTGCCGGGGTGATGCCTGGTCGGGAGTGGACTAGCACGTAGCTGACGACGTCCGGCGTCCGCAGCAGCCTTTGTAGCGTCGCGAGTGCGACGAAGGCGTAGGAGCCAGTGATCGCCGCCGTGCCTTCCACCTCGCCAGAGACGCGCAGACGCGCTCCGAGTATGCGCGCGGTGCTACCTGTGCGGATGCCGAGCTTGTCTGCGAGGACGCGGTCGAGGACGATCTCGCCGGATTGCGGCGGCCGACCGGCGACAAGGTGGGGCACGGGTCCGCCACCGACAAGGGCGACGATGCCGCTCTTGCCGTTCGGGCCGCTCTCGACGAACGCGCCCTTGTAGACGATGCCGTCGGCGGAGGCGACGCCGGGCGCGCCCTTGATGGCGGTGATCGTCGACGAGGGAAGCGCCGACTGGGTCATGTGCATCGTGGTCACGCCCTGTTGGGCGACGATCACGTCGGCACCGGTACTGTCGATGAAGGCCGTCAAGCGCCCTTCCATCCCGGCGAAGATCGCCTTCAAGGCCAGCACGAGCAAGAGTGCGACGGCGATGCCGACTACCCCAGCCACGCTCCGGCCGGGGCGCGCAAGCAGCTGGCGGCGGGCGAGCGGAACATTCGTTGCAAGCACCATCATTTTCGGAACGCCGTCGCAGGGTCGAGACGGTCGAGGTAGCGGGCCGGGGCGAGTCCAGCAAGAAGCGCGAAGACGAGCGCGGCCAGACCCATCCGCAAACCGTCGGAGACGGTCAGCGCGATCAGGTACTTCGGTGCCAGAGTGGAAACGCCGCGCGCGGCAATGACGGCCGCCGCGACACCGAGACCGGTCCCTGCCACCGCCAGTGCTCCCGCCTGAGCGACGACGAGACGCATGAGCGAGTTGCGGCGGAGTCCTATCGCCTTGAGGGTGGCGTACTCGCGAGCGCGGTCCCGTGTCGAGTTGTAAACGGTGATCGCGATCACCAGCACGGCGACGGCGGCCGCGATCGCCAGCATCGCCAGCAGTGGGCCGGAGAACGCGCCCACGAAGAGGTCGCGATCACGAACAGCGAGCTCGTCGCGAAGATGTGCTGCCGTCCCTGGCACGGCAGCATCGATGCGCGTCACGAGCCTTGCTGGGTCGACGCCTCGGGTCGGTGTGACTAGGAGGAACGTGGCCGTCCCCGGCTGCTCGTTGAGCGCGTTCGCGGTCTCCCGCGTCGTGAATGCGAGCGGGGTCATGAAGCCGCTCGTCCCGCTCGAGAGGCCGACGATCTTCAGGTCGGAGTCCCGGAACCGGAGCGTCGATCCCACGTTCAAGCCGTGCTCGGCCGCGAGCACGCGATCCAAGACCAGCTCGCCGGCCGCACGCGGCGGACGTCCCTTCGCGAGCTTCCACGGCCCGCCGCGACGGCCCGCGTCGTAGCCGATCAGGAGCGCAAGGACACGACGCCCGTGCAGGCTCAACATCGCGTAGCCCTCGCTGATAGGGGCCGCATCCGCAACGTCGGGAACGCGAGCGACCTGTTCGGCGATCCCGGCGGGAAGGACCGACGTCTGGGAGAGGAAGTCACGGGAGCCGGCCTGGCCGACAAGGATCGGCGGCTGGTGGTCGAGATAGACCGTCGCCTGCTCGCCCATTCCGCGCCGCAGCCCACTCAAGAGCAGGACCAGCGCCACAGCCGCGGCCACCGCCACCAAAGCGATGATCAGCTTCGTCGGCTCGGCGACCAGCTGGCGGCGCGCGATCGGGACGTGGCCGCTACTTCGCGTGGTGGCTCGCATGATCCGTCGGCTGCTGGAGGCCTGGCCGTTTCGTGCTGGAGCCCTCGCTGCCAGTGATTAACGGGCCAATCACGAACGATGAGAGCAAGAACATCGCTGCCATCGCGACGAGGGCGATCGCCGGCGCGATCCAGGTCCGGAAGCGCCGGTAAAGCCGGAGCAGAAACGGCACCGCGGCGACAAAGCCGATCGCCGCGAACAGAGCCCTGCCGCCAGTGCCGGCGAGCAGGGCGGCCCCGGCAAGCGGCCCCACGTGGTGCAACACATGCGGAAGGACGCCGATGAAGGCGCCCCAGAGGGCGAGAATCCCACTCCAAGCGCGGCCGACAACCGACCTCGGCCGCGTTTCGACGGCGACGCTCACGGGTGGCCCTTTCGCTCGCGGTCGCCCTGAGCCAGCCTCACCGCGATGTAGACGACGACGCCGATCACGACGACCCCGAAGCCCATCATGAAGCTCCCCCAGAGCCAATCCAAGCCGCTCATGTCGTGCCCATACATCGCGCACCTCCACACTCGGTCTCTTGTCTCGGTCTAAGGGATCGTGGCCGCCTTGCGCATCGAGGGCATCGGCGCGACCACGGATACCCTATGTGGGTAAATCACTGAGTGGCGACTGCAGAGGGTGGCGTCTCGTTATCGCCGTCACGATTCGACCCTGCGAGTCGGGGCTGGATCGCCGGCAGCAGGCTGTCCAGGTCGATGCCCTCGTCGAACCCGCTGGTTGGGATCAACCATGTGTGCCAGGAGAATCGCGGCTTGCCCGAAGGCGCTCTACAAGAGTGGAAGCGCGGTCAGCACGAAGGCGGTCAGCACGAAGACCGACCGGCCTGCTTCGGCGGACACCGCTGATCCGAGTAGGAGCAGAACACGCAGCAGTCTCCGTCAAGCGGCCGTAACGTGGTTCCGCAGCTCCCGCAACGGTAAATCCACTGGCAGGCGTTGGTTGGCATCTGCTCGCTGCTTGCGTGACCGCATGCAGGACACGTGATCGTCGCTTCGGTGACGACTGCCATAGGCAAACGTTAGCGCCCGTGCCGACCATTTCGGCAGACCTTCTAGTTGACGTTCGGGATTGTGGCGAGGAGCTGATCTGGCGGCACGAACATCGTGGCGTAGTCGCGGCGCCACCGGATGCGCCCGCCGCGGTCTACGAAGACAAAGGTGTGGCCGTCGGTGTTTGGGTGCATGCCCTGGCCGATCGCGCCATAAGCCTTCGACATCACACCCGCTTGGTCGCTGATCATCGGCGTGTTGATCCCGTATCGCTGGACGGCCTGCCGCAGGACGTCGGGCGGGTCAGTGGTGATGTTTACGAGTTTTAGCCCGCGGCTCTTGAGCTCGGCAGCGCGTAGTTCGAGGGACTGGATCTGCTCGAAGCAAGCTTGGCACATGACGCCCTCGCTGAAGAAGAGTAGGACGTTTCTGCCGCGTAGGCCGGCGCTGGTGATCGGGCGGCCGCTGACGACGTCGCGCTCCGAGAAGGTCGGTGCAGGGCCACTGCTAATACGCGCGGAGGTGGGCAGCGAGGTCTTGGTGTCGGGCAGCGCAAGAATGAGGATGATGGCTGCGGCGGTGAGGCTGCTGCCGATGACGAGCAGCGGACGCCTCCGCTCTCGGAGCTGCTGCAGGCGCGATGAAGATGATGCTGGCAGAGTGCGTGACTTCCGGATAGGGGTGCTCTTGCTCATGGGGCCTTCTCCTTGGGCGTGGTGGGTCTGAAGACGAGATAGGCGAGGAGGACGACCACTGTGGCGACGATCGGCCAGGCAACCGTGTTGGGCACGGAGTCGAGGTCACGGGTGAGCTGGCCGACCCAAAGGCCGAGGCTGCGCTGGAAGCCGGGCGCGGTCTCAGCGTTGCCGGTCAGGGCGAGCGTAATGAAGAGGACGCCGAAGCCGGCGAAGACCACCGAGCCGACGAGACGTGAGAGCGTCAGCCTCTTCGCGTAGCCGGCCAAGCGCAGCGTCAGGCGCGGATCGCGCACGCGCCCGCGCAGTCGCCCCCAGGCGAACGCGAGCGGCAGCAGGGGCGCGACCAACCCGAGGATGTAGACACCACCGAGGAGGCCACCGCCCAACCAGCTACCGGTCGCCGCCGAGAGCGCGACTGCCCCGGCGAGGACCGGGGCACAGCAGGCGGTAGCTGCGCCCGAGAAGGCACCGAGCAGAAACACCGATGACGGCGACCCAGAGAGGTCGGGCTGTGGGAGCGAGACCGGCAGCATCGAGCCGCGCCAGAGAGCAACAGAGACGCCGATCATCATCAAGCCGCCGACGGCGAAGAGCATGGGATGCCAGCGGCTGATCAGGGTCGAGAGGGCGCCTGCACCCAGCGTGATTGGCCAGACGACCGCCGCGACGCCGGCGACATAGAGAGCGGTCGAGCGCGCGACGCGCCAGCGGCTTCCTCGTCCGACGGCCGCGAGGTAGGTCGGCACCATGACGCCGGCGCAGCAGGGTGCGAAGAAGGCGACGAGACCGGCGGCGAATGCCGCCGCTACGGAGCCAGCGAAGAGCGCCTGGCTCACGTGGTCAGCTTCCTCTGTAGGGCGCGGGCCGAGAGTCGGCCGTAGCCGAGGACGCGCTCGCCGTCCCACAGGACCGGCAGGAACGCGAGCGGGATCCCTCGAGCCGCAAGTTGCTGGGCCTCAGCGGTCGCGACATCCACCTCTCGCACCTCGAGCTGCAGAGCTTTCACAATCTTTCGCGCATGAGTGCAGAGGTGGCAGTCGGCGGACGTGACTAGGAGAAGCTGCGGCTCTCTCATTGCGCCGATCGTCGGCGCCGCATGTGAAGACGCCGTGAAAACGGACGGTGTCTTTCGCCGGTGTGTGGACTTCTACGTACACGAGATCCGCGTCGGCCCGAGGACTCGAACTTCATGCGGTCTTCACACTGGAAGTAGACGATCGCGGGCAAAATGAACACCGTTGATATCAACAAGAAGATCGTCGTCATCGACGACGACGCGTCGGTCCAAGAGGTCGTCCGCGCCTACCTAGAGAAGGACGGATACCTCGTCTATGTCGCGGGCACGGGCGCCGAGGGCTTGGCGCTCGCGGAGCACGTGACGCCGGGCCTGATCGTTCTCGATCTCATGCTGCCCGACCGCAGCGGTGAGGACATCGCTCGCGACATCCGCAGCCGCTCCGACGTCCCGATTCTTATGCTGACGGCGAAGGCGTCCGAGGATGAACGCGTCGAAGGGCTTGCTCTCGGCGCAGACGACTACCTGACCAAGCCGTTCAGCCCGCGTGAGCTCGTTGCGCGAGTGCGCGCGATCCTGCGGCGCACTCAAGGAACAGAGGTGCCACTCGTCGAGATGCTCCGGTTCGACAAAGGGCGCCTCGAGATCGACACGGTGGAGCACGAAGTGCGATGCGAGGGCGAGCCCGTCGAGCTGACCCCGAACGAGTACAAGCTGCTCCTCACGCTCGCCCGCTATCCAGGCCGGGTGTACAGCCGCTTCGAGTTGATCAACCATGTCCAGGGCTACGACTACGAAGGCTACGAGCGGACTATCGACGCGCACGTCAAGAATCTGCGCAAGAAGATCGAGGCCGACCCGAGGCACCCTCGTTATGTCGAGACGGTTTTCGGCGTCGGCTATCGGCTGGCGAAGAAGCCGACCAACAGATGAGACGGCTCAGCCTGCGAGTGCGGCTGGCGCTCGCTCTGGTAGGTGTCGCGATGATGGCTATCGCTCTCGCCGCGCTGCTCGGGGACATCGGGTTGGGTCCACGTCTGAACGACGCCGCGCATGCGCGACTCAAGCGGTCGGCTACGCATGCGGCCGATGTCGCCGCGGCCGTGTATCTGAACGCGGGTGGCTGGAGCCCAGGCTCAAGGCGTGAGCTCGCCCACCTCGCAGCCCTGGACGGGCTTCGTATCGCGGTGCGACTTCCCAACAGTCGCCTGCTGCCTATTGGAGAGGCGCCGTCGGGGGCGGAAGCCGAGGCGCCGGTCATAGTTCGCGGACGCCACATCGGGACAATCGTGGTAGCAGCTAGCAACGGCACACTGCTAACCGCCGAAGAACGGCACCTACGCCACTCGCTCGACCAGCTCCATCTCGCCGCCGCTGGCGCCGCGGCTTTCGCCGCGCTCCTGATCGCGCTCGTACTCGCAGAGACGTTGTCGCGTCCCTTGCGCCGCATCGGCTCGGCAGCTGAGCGCCTCGAGAGCGGGGATCTCAGCGCACGAGTCGATCTTGGTACAGAGCCTGAGACTCAGGCGGTCGGTCGAGCCCTCAACAGGCTGGCCGAGACGCTCGAGCACGAGGAGGATCTGCGCAAAGCGAGCGTCGCCGATCTCGGTCACGAGTTACGTACACCGGTCAACGGCCTCTTGGCACGTATCGAGGCTGCCCAGGACGGTGTCTTACCGCTGCCCGAAAACCTGGCCTCGATGCACAAAGAAGTCGTCCGCCTAACGCGGCTTCTCGACGACCTCGCCCGCCTGGCCGATGCAGAGCGTCCGGGTCTGCTGCTCGAACAGCATCCGCTCGATCTGGCCGTGGTTGCAAGTGCCGTTGCCGATTCGTTCGCCCCGCGCTTCGCCGACGCGGGGATCGCTTTCGAAGCGACGGTCGAGCCGGCATGGGTGCTTGGTGAAAGAGGCCGGCTCGAGCAGGTCGTCGCCAACCTGCTCTCGAACGCGCTCCGGTACACGGAGGCTGGAGGCGAGGTCAGGCTCGTGGTTGCCAGGAGCGAGGGCGAGGTCGTTCTCGATGTGAACGACACGGGGGTCGGGATCAGGGCGGATGACCTGCGCCACATCTTCACGCGCTTCTGGCGAGGCGACCCCTCGCGCTCGCGCGCCACGGGTGGGACAGGCATCGGCCTGGCGATCGTCCGCGAGCTCGTGCGGGCCCACGAGGGCCGGATCGACGTCGAGAGCGCGGTCGGCAAAGGATCGCGCTTCCGCGTCGTTCTCAATGCAGCCGTCCTCGCCCAAGTTGGGAGATCTTCAGGCTCGAGGAGCACGCACATGAGTCGGCTACGAAGATCCTGACCGAGTCCATTGATGGGTTCGAGCTTCACCGAAACCGCAGACGCTCTTCACAGGTGCTCCATCCGGGTGCGGAAGGCTTACCGCAATGAACGACAACATCGTCGACCGGAGCTTGATCGGTTCGGACAGCACGCGTGCCGTTCGGAATCGCCATTGCTTGCACCGGTTGGCCTTGCCGTCGCGGCAGCGCCGCAGACGGTGAAGGAGAAAGGGAGGAGCAAGATGAGCACTGGAAACCTGATCTTCCTGCTCGTTCTCGTCGGCGGCGTGTTCGCGATGTTCTCGATGCATCGCGGTGGCGGCCACTCACACGGGATGGGCGGAGGCTGCGGCGGGGGCCACGGCCACGGCTCGTCCGACAGCCACGGCTCGCCGGATGATTCTCACGAGGAGGAGAAGAAGCCCCTTCTCGACAAGCCTGACGCGCACGCGCACGCGCATGACCATGAGCCAGTCACAGAGCGCGGCAAGCGTCGCGGCTACTGACCGTCCGTTGGGTCTCGGACGTGCTTCCGTGCGATGAACGCGGCGCGCGCCCGGGACCCGACACGGAACACCGCGCCTGAACTCGCCACGTGAACACTCATGCCGCGATCGCGCTTCTGGCCGCACAGTGCAGCACTCAGGTTGCGGGTGCCACTACTGCGCGGGTGCGTCCGCAGAGCCTGGATCCAGCGCTTTCTGGATCCAGCGCTTTCTTCGGCGTCCCGGCTCATCCCATCCGAGTTCACAACGAGACGTTGCTTGACGCGAATTCACGGGATTGGCAGACCCGCTTCATGGGCTCTTCACTCGCACCGTCGAAGCTACGAGAGTCAACTAACGGAAGGTCGTGTGCCATGCATGCAACAAGCCTGTTTCTACTCCTTCTCGCCGCTGCCGGTGCGCTGTCAATAGTCCTCGTGTACCGCAGCGGACGCGAAGCTCGCACGTCGCACAAAGAGAACGGCGCCCACACCTGCCACAAGTGAGCCTCAGGAGCTCGCCTCATGACTTCGAGGGAGCGGCTCGCCTAGCCTAACGCGGTGCCGCTCCCTTCATCAGGCAGTGACGAGGATCACGGTCGTTGCCAGTCGCATGGAAAGGAGAGTCGATGGGCATCAGATTGCTTCCACGCAAGCTGCCCGCGAGTACGAACACGGTGCGCGTCCGCGTCTTCAACGGCTACGTGCCGGACACCATCTGGGCGGAGGCGGGCGTCCCATTGCAGATCGTCTTTCGGCGCGAGGAGACGGCGCCGTGCTCGGAGCAGGTCGTGTTCCCGGCCTTCGGGAAGAGCGCAACACTGCCCACGCGAAAGGACGTTGCTGTTGACCTCTTGCCCGACGTGCCTGGTGAGTACGAGTTCACCTGCGGCATGGGCATGCTGCGCGGCCGCCTGATCGTGGAGAGGCCGCGGCGATGAAAGAACGCACCAGGCAATCGGACACTGCACGCCGTGTCGCAAACTCGGCCACGTGCCGTCGTCATTGAGGAGGCAATCATGAATCACCACCACCAGAATCACGAGACAACAACAACGCACCAGGAGCTGAAGGACACCCACACCGGTCACGCAGGGCGTGGTCATCACGGGCTGATGATCGCGTGCTGCATCCCGATGCTCGCTGTTGCGATCGTGCTAGTCGCAACTGGCGTTGTGGGTGTCGGGTTCATCGTCGTTGCGCTGCTGTGCACCGCGATGATGGCGCTGATGCACGGAGGCATGTCGCACGGCGACCACGACGACAAGACTACGTAGATGAGCGTCGTGGTCACCAACGTCGCGCCAGTGGTGCACGGCAAGGGCCTCGGGCTCGTCGACCCTGTCGACTCGTCGGCGCGTCATGACCTGATCGTGATCGGGTCCTGCGCGATGCATTCTCGCGCGTGCGTGGCGGGAACATCGGCGACACCGTTGCGCACAAGGCGTCCACTGAGCACTTGGCGCAGATGACACGAGTGACCGCCGCTCGATGGCGGTCACTCGACCGTGAACACGCTCTTGCCCCGAACCTGCGCGCAGCCCCGTTGTTGGCATCGTGGCTGAGGGGCACCTCCTCTGGGAGGTCTACATCGTCTTGGGCGATGTGACCCGGAAGGAGGCCCGCTGGCCTTTCAGGTCGATCGTGACCGTGAACCGGTGGCCGGCCGGCATCGTGACGTTATTGCCGTAGTGGAGGTCGGCGACGCCTTTGCCGATCCCTTGCATAACGGCGATTGGCACGTTCATGGGCATGCCTTTTGCGGTGGTGTCGACGACAACGATCGCCGGGTTGGCGTTCGTGATTACGGCGTTTGTGGTCTTGGAGCAGATCTGTACTTCGAGGTGGCGCATCGAGCCGCCCATTGACATGCCGCCCATGGACATGCTCCCGCGCAGCATCACCTCACCCTGTTTGGGGTGCATCTTCCGAACTTGGGCCGGGGTGTACATCTTCTCCGGCATGCCGACATGCAGGGCGTAGCGGTAGCTTGCGGTCGCAGCGAGCTGGACCCCCGCTTCGGCCTTGCAGCCGACGGCAGCCTGACCTGCAGTGGCCGTGGTTGTGAGCGCAAGAGCGCCGAGCGCAGCAGCGGCGGCGCTGATCATCAGAACGCGGATGGCATTCATCTCATCTCCTCATATCGTCGGACAGGATTGGGAGCGCGGAATGGCGGAAGCGGCCGCGACTATCGCTGCGACCGCTCCCGCACCCCAGCACGCGGAGGAGTTCTCTGCGCGCACTATGCGACGGTGACCACCAGTCGCAAGCTGTTGTCGGGGCCGATCGTCTTGACGTCCATCGCGCCGGGCATCGGAACGGTCTTGGTGCCCAACCGGTAGACGCCCTTCTTCGCGAAGGTGAGCGTCATGCTGCGGTTCATCATCATCGGCCCGCCCATGCGCATCTGCGCGGGGCCGGCGAACTGCATCATCTGGTGCGCATCGACGTCCATGTCAAGGATCGACAGCTTCTGACCGACCTTCAAGTGGATCCGCATCATCGCGGCGGTGGTCTTGCCGTTCGACCACACGTGGCAACCCTTCTGCACGTGCTGGATTGTCAGCTTGGCCGTTGCGGGAGCGGCTGTCGAGCCCATCATGCCGCTGCCCATTCCTGCACCCACCCGAACTGCCGGGGCTGTCGCGGTCGTATGCCGCGGCGCCGCAATGGCGATGGCGGCGATCGATCCTGCCGCGACCAGAAAGCCTGTCAGTGTGACTAGGAGATTGCGCATCGCAACTCACCTTCCTCCTGGATTCGTGCTGGGTTGAACGGAGTGTGCTCTCACGTCGTTTGGTCGACGTCTGACTGCACCCTGTTCTCGCCTTCCAGAAATCACCCTCGGCGTTGCGGACTTCCCGCAACACCGAGCAGCGATTCCCGTGACTGATTACCTACCCCCATAGGGTATTATTCGCCGCTACGAGTTATTCGAACCTAGGGAGGTAACACGGTGTCGGACACCCTCACCTACGTCGTCCCGGGCATGCATTGCGGGCATTGTGAGAAGTCGGTGACCGAGGAGGTGTCATCGGTAGCCGGTGTCGATTCGGTAGCCGTATATCTAGCGACCAAGCGGGTCGAGGTACGCGGCGCAGATCTCGACGACGCGGCGATTCGCGCGGCAATCGAGGAAGCAGGGTACGAGGCAGCGTGACGGCGGTGGTCGCCATCGGCGAGCGCTCGAGTGCTGCTGCCCCTGAGCGGGTGCAGCTCGAGATCGAGGGTATGACCTGCGCGTCGTGCGCTGGACGGATCGAGCGGAAGCTGAACAAGCTCGACGGCGTAGACGCCTCCGTCAACTACGCGACCGAGGCGGCCACGGTCTCCTTCGATTCTCGTCTTGTCGAGGTCGTTGATCTGATCGCGGCGGTCGAGTCTGCTGGCTATCACGCTGCCTTGCCGTCGGCGATCGCGTCGGACATCGACCCGACGCGGTCGCTCCGCGATCGGCTTGTTGTCGCGGTTGCGTTGTCGGTGCCGTTGGCGTTGTTGGCGATGGTTTCGCCGTTGCAGTTCGCGGGTTGGGAGTGGGTTGCGTTCGTCTTGTCGACGCCGGTTGTGTTTTGGGCTGGCTGGCCGTTCCATCGGGCGGCTGTACAGAACGCTCGTCATGGGGCAGCAACAATGGACACGCTGATCTCGATCGGGACGCTCGCGGCGTGGACGTGGTCGACGGCCGTTCTGATCGGCGGTATCCGGGCCCACACTTATTTCGAGGTCGCCGGGGTGATCACAACGTTGATCCTGCTCGGCCGCTATTTCGAGGTGCGCGCACGACGCCGATCGGGCGATGCGATCCGAGCATTGCTTGAGCTGGGTGCAAGGGACGCGCATGTTCTGCGCGACGGGGTTGAGGTGCTTGTGCCGATCGACGAACTCGTGGTGGGCGATTTGTTTGTCGTTCGGCCGGGTGAGAAGATCGCGACCGACGGTGTTGTCGTGGAGGGAGTGTCGGCGGTTGATCAGTCGGTGCTGACGGGCGAATCGGTGCCGGTCGAGGTCGCCGCGGGTGACGACGTTGCTGGGGCGACGATCAACTCATCGGGCCGGCTGGTTGTGCGAGCGACAAGGGTTGGTGCGGACACCACGCTCGCGCAGATCGCGAGGCTGGTAACTGAGGCGCAGGCGGGTAAGGCGCCGATCCAGCGGCTCGTGGATCGTGTTTCGGCCGTGTTCGTGCCGATCGTGATCGGCCTCTCGCTCGCGACATTGGCGGGCTGGCTTGTCTTTGGTGGCAGTGTCTCGGCGGCGTTCACCGCGGCTGTCGCTGTCCTGATAATTGCCTGCCCGTGTGCTTTGGGTCTCGCGACCCCGACTGCTCTGATGGTGGGGACGGGCCGTGGCGCTCAGCTTGGGATCCTGATCAAGGGACCGGAGATTCTTGAGCGCACGCGGCGGATCACGACGATAGTGCTCGACAAGACCGGCACTGTCACGGAGGGGCGGATGTGGGTCGCCGACGTCGTACCTGCCGAAGGCGTCGACCCTCGAGAGTTGCTGCGTTTGGCAGGTTCGGCTGAGGACGGGAGTGAGCATCCGATCGCGCGGGCGATTGTCGAGCGGGCCCGAGCCGACCTCGGCGAGCTCGACGGGGTCGAGAGCTTCACGAACCGCGCTGGGATGGGTATCGAGGCGGTTGTGGACGGCCACGCGGTGATCGTCGGTCGGCCCGCGACGCTCGCTGAGTGGGGGCTCGAGCTCTCACCCGAGCTCGCGGGGGCTCGGCTCGCAGCGGAGGCCGACGGGAAGACAGTTGTTGCGGCGGCTTGGGACGGGCGGGTCGGCGGCCTATTTGTCGTTGCCGACAAGATCAAACCCACCTCCGCAGAGGCGGTCCGTTCGCTCAAGGCACTTGGGCTGACACCGGTGCTACTGACGGGCGACAACGAGCGCACCGCCAAGGCGGTCGCCGCCGAGGTTGGGATCGAGCAGGTGCGCGCTGATGTGCTTCCAAGCGATAAGAGCGCGGAGGTGAGGCGCTTGCAGGAGGCTGGTGAAGTTGTGGCGATGGTCGGAGACGGCGTCAACGACGCACCGGCGCTTGCGGTCGCGGATCTCGGGCTTGCGATCGGGACAGGTACCGATGTCGCGATCGAGGCCAGCGACCTAACGCTTGTTTCCGGCGATCTGCGGGCTGCGGTCGACGCGATCCGGCTCGCCCGGCGGACGCTACGCACGATCAAAGGGAACCTGTTCTGGGCTTTTGCCTACAACGTGGCTGCGATCCCGCTCGCCGTTGCCGGCTTGTTGAACCCGATCGTCGCCTCGGGCGCAATGGCGTTCTCCAGCGTCTTCGTTGTCAGTAACAGCTTGCGCCTGCGGCGCTTCCACTCGATTCGGGAGGTCTCATGAAGCCCGGCTATAGCGAGAGCAAGGACGCGCTGATCAAGCGCCTGCATCGGATCGAAGGCCAGGTGCGGGGCATCGAGAGGATGGTCGAGGACGACCGCTACTGCATCGACATCCTCACCCAGATCGGTGCTGTCAAGACGGCTCTCGAGCAGGTCGGGGTAAAGCTCTTGGAGGATCACGTCACCCACTGTGTCGCCGACGCGATTTCCTCCGGCGACGAGCGGGCGGCGGGTGAGAAGACGAGCGAGCTTCTCGGTGCGGTTCAGCGCTTCGTCAAGACGCGTTGAGGCTCGTGTCGTTGTGAGCGTTGCCGCCGTACCGCTTGCGTTCGGCAGCGCAGAGATTCCAGTTGCGGTCGTAGCAGGCTTCCTTTCGTTTCTAGCGCCCTGTGTGCTGCCGCTCGTCCCCGGCTACCTGTCGGCTGTGTCCGCCGTTGAGGCCGATCGACTCGGGGAGCCTGGATCTGCGCTCCGCGTCGCGCGCGCGAGTGTGCCGTTCGTACTCGGCTTCACGCTCGTCTTCGTCGCACTCGGCGCTAGTGCGGCTGCGATCGGCGGCTCGATCCTCCAGAACCAGTTTCTCCTGGAACAGGTCGCCGGTTTCGTGCTGATTGTCTTCGGGCTCGTCTTCATGGGGCTCCTCCCGTGGCCTGAGCGGCTGCTGGGCGCCGGGCTCGTGCAGGGAGCCCGGTCGCGCGGTTCCCGGGTCATGCTCGGAGGCGCCTTCGCCATCTGCGCGGCACCATGCATCGGCCCCGTGCTCGGCTCGATCCTCCTCCTGGCCGGAAACGCGAGCACCGTCCTGCAGGGGTCGCTGCTCCTGCTGGCCTACTCAGCCGGACTTGCCATCCCGTTCATCCTGGCCGGCATCCTCTTCACGCGGGCAATGGGGTTCTTCCGCTGGCTGCGCGACCACTACGTCGAAATCCAGATCGTCAGCGGGTCGATCCTTGTTGCCCTCGGCGGGCTCCTCTTCTTCGGCAGGTTCTACGTCGTTCGCGTCTATCTCAACCGCGTGCTCCAGACCGTCGGGCTGGGCGTCTGAGATGCCGACTCGTCTGGCTCCTCAACGGCGTCGCGGTCGTGTCGGGCGACTCTTCATGCCATCTTCACTCCGACCGTCCAGACTCGAGCGCGCCTCCACAGAGGTTCACCGATGAGCGACACGAGCCACGCACACGCGCAGCACACCGGCCTGCCAGGCCAGCGGCACGGTGCGCAAGATGAAGCAGAACTCGGCTGGGCGATTGGCTGCAACTCACTCGCGCTGCCGATCGTCGCCGTCAACGCGCTCGCCCTTAAGCGGCTCAAGCTGCCGCGCCGCGACCGGCAGCCCGCCGCTCCGACGACGTGACAGGACCCGAGCCGGCGGTCGGGGCAAGCCCGGAAGAGCCATCGCCGGGCACCGATGATGGCGTCAAGAGCAAATCATTCGGTGAGTGGCACCGCCCATTTCGCGTGCATCGGATCCTGCAGGCCGCAGCTGTCGCTCTGGTCGCCGCGCTCCTCGGACTCCTAATCTGGAGGGTCGTCGCGGGTAACCCGGGCTCCGGTCTCGTCGATGCGATCAAGCGCAGCAAGAGGCCGTTGGCTCCCGGCTTCACTTTGCCGGTGATCTGGACAGGGGATCGCACCTGGCCGCCCGTAGTGGATGAGGCGTTCGCCGATGGGCGCCTATCGCTCTCGGAGCTGCGTGGGCAGCCAGTCGTTCTCAACTTCTGGGCTTCCTGGTGTATCCCCTGCCGCAAGGAGGCACCCGTGTTCGCCGCGAGCGCCCGCGTCCACCGCAGCGATGTCGTGTTCGTCGGCCTAGACGTACAGGACATGACCTCCGATGCGCGCCGCTTCCTCCGCCGCTACAAGGTGCCCTACGCGTCGGTGCGCGAATCCGGCTCCAGGGTCTACCGCGCCTACGGGCTGACGGGCGTCCCTGAGACGTACTACATAGACCGCCGCGGGCGCATTGTCGCCCACTCGATCGGTGCCGCCTCGGGCAAGGAACTCGAGGCCGGTATCCAAGCTGCGCTTCGAACAGGAAAGGTCTGAACGAGCTCCGGGTAAGAGTCCGTGTCACTACGGCGAACGTCGAGGTGATGTTGCACAGAGCGAAGAAGCTCCTTCCATCGGTTGTCCTGGCCGTAGTCGCCGCCGTGGGTACGTGGGTGCTCGTCGGCGGCAACGACCACGCGACGCTCACGGTGACGATCGCCGGGCGCCCGGCCCGGGTGCCAGACGGGACGACGCTCGGCGGGGCGGTCTCGATGTTCGGTCTCCATGCGAACGCGGGCGACCTGCTCGATGTCGAGGGCAATGTGCTTCGTCCGGCGGTGGTTCCACCAGCCCTTCTTCTCAACCGGCACGTTGCGCCGCGTCGTACGCGTCTCCGGAGCGGAGACCTCGTGGATGTCGCCGACGCTCACAACCGGCGAGAGCCGGTTAGCCGTCAGATCTTGCACAGCCCCGGCGGCATCCCGAGCGATCCACAGTTCACGCTCGCCAGGACGCCGGGAACGGAGGTCGTACTCGAAGGCGCGCTCTCACACAAGCGGGTTGTCAGCTTCCGGCCGAGTGGCGGGCGGCAGACGGTCGAGCGTGCAGTGGCGTTGACCTTCGACGACGGTCCGTCGCCGCGGTACACGCCGGCCATTCTCTCGAAGCTCCGGAGGCTGCACGTCCCCGCGACCTTCTTCGTTGTCGGCTATCTCGCCGACCTGTATCCGGCTCTCGTGCTCCGCGAGGAACGCGCGGGAATGACGGTCGGCAACCACAGCTACAACCATCCCGAGGTGCCGCCGTTCGGTGAGCTACCGCAGGCGCTGATGGAGGATGAGATCTCGCTCGGCAGCCAGCGCCTGAGCCGCCTCGGGGTAGACCCACGGCTGTTCCGGCCGCCGGGTGGCAGCTCGTCTCCTGCAGTGGTTCGCACGGTCGAGATGTCCGGTGAGAGGGCCGTCCTTTGGTCGGTCGATCCGGCCGATTGGCATCCTGGTGTGACCGCCAAGCAGATCGTGGAGCAGGTGCTTAAAGCCGTACGGCCAGGCTCGATCGTGATCCTCCATGACGGGGGCGGTGATCGATCGGCAACGGTGGCCGCGCTACCGGCGATTGTTCGAGGCATTCGCCGTCGAGGCCTGCGCCTCGTCGCGATGAGGTAGAGAATCCGCCACGCGGTTGTGAACTGACGGCGAACCGATCGGGGAGGCACGCTCGGGCATTGAGCCTCGCTCCCTACTACTTCTGAGTCAACGTCCACGGCGCAGCCAAGTTCGCGCCCCTCGCGCGGCGGCTACGAACCATGGACGATCTTCAGCCGCCCGGCGAGCTCGCCGTACTGGTTCAGCCCGGTGTGGACGACGATGAACGCATCGCCATTGAGGATCAGCCTCACGATCCCGAGCGTTAGTCGCGGCTCGACACCGTATGACCCGGAGACGCAGGGCCCGCAGAGGAAGATCGCTTGCTGCTTGCGCATCAACTCCTCTCCGAAGCGGATCTCGCGCGTTCCTGGGGGGCCAAAATGGACGTGTGCGCCGTACGCGAGGCTCGTCAGCCTCCGTAGCGTCAGCCGCCAGTTCAGTCGGTCGCCCGTGAGCGTTGCGACGAACGTCCCGGCCGCACCTGAACGAAGCTTCTGCGGTGCGGGTACGACGTTCTTCACGTCGAGCATCGCCTGGAGCCGGATCCCCGCAATGCTCGATACGTCGGCCGCCCGCCCCGACACAGAATGTCCGAGGCCGGCAACCAGTAGACCCGTGACCCCGGCTGCCACAACCAAGAGTCGAGTCGAGGTCGACATGCACGCTCCCCCTTCACGAGTGTGGTCTTCCGAGTGTACGACGATCTGGTGTCGACGGTTGTGCCTTGGAGGCATCTACGACGAGGCCGTCGGCGGAGGGTGGACTGCTGCTTCCTGTCGGGTCGTCTAACGTTCAGGCCGTGATCCAGCTGCGCCGACGGCTCGAACGCGGGATTCGCCACCCTGTGGTCGGGCCGCTCCTGATCCTCTTGT
Organism: Actinomycetes bacterium; assembly: GCA_025358355.1. GTDB lineage: Bacteria > Actinomycetota > Thermoleophilia > Gaiellales > Gaiellaceae > Gaiella. Next base: position 21,863 of record JANYJX010000071.1, read on the forward strand.
TGGCCGTGTTGCTCGCGATGACGGTCATGCACGAGACGCATGAGTCGATCGGCGGTGATCCGGGCGAGTTCTGCGTCGCTCTGGTGGGGGTGCTCCTCGCACTCCTCACCTTTGTGGTGCAGATCGTCGCCTTTGCACATGTGCTGGCACCGACCCTGTCTCGCGGTCCGCCCGAGCGTCCGCTCGTCGCTTGCAGCGTCGGGCGCGCGCGCCCGGACATCCTCTCGCTTCGGCTGTGAGTCGGCCAGGCCCTTTTGGGCCTGCCGCTAACTCACGCCAAAACAGAGGAGGATCTCATGCCGATCGAACCGATCGTCGAGCAGTCGCCGAAGCCGAGCCGTCGCGTCCCGGCCACGACGCCGTGGGACGTACGAGTCAGGAGCTGGGAAGAAGTCACGTCGTCACCGGTGTTTGCGCGGCTGGCCGAGCGGGTGCTCGAACTAGCTCGTATTGAGGTAGGCGAAGTTGTCGTTGACCTGGGCGCGGGTACTGGATTGTTGACGCTTCCTGCTGCCGAGCGGGCGGCGACCGTGTTCGCCGTCGACTACAGCGAGCCGATGCTCGAACGAGTCGAGGCGCGCGCATGCGCGGCCGGCCGAGACAATGTTGAGTGTGTGGTCGCCGACCTGCGTGAAGTACCACTCGACGACGCGAGCGCAGACGTAGTGATCTCGAGCTATGCGTTTCATCACCTGCGCGACGAGGGCAAAGAGCTCGCGCTCGCCGAGGCCCGGCGGATCCTTCGTCCGGGTGGCCGTATGGTGATCTGCGACATGATGTTCGCTCTGACGCTACGCGGATCGGACCGTCGCATTGTCGCTCGCAAGGTCGTCGCGATCGCACGTCGTGGACCCGCCGGGCTCGTCCGACTTGCACGAAACGCTGGCAGGGTGGCGGCCGGCCGCTGGGAACACCCAGCCACGGTCGAACGCTGGCGTGACATCCTCGAGGCGCGACGGTTCACTGGCGTCGAGGTGTTCATGGTCGAGAACGAGGCGGGGATCGCAACGGCCGTGCGGCCAGGGGCGGTAGCGTGAAGCGTGCGGTCGTGGCGATCGCTGCGTTCCTCGTTCTCTTGGCTTGGGCCCCCACCATGTCCTCCGGCTTCGCTGGTGCACAGGCATCAGGGCTGGGCGCAGTGCCGCTTGTCAGGCAGGCGTACCACAACAACTGCGAGACGGCGGCTCTCTCGATGCTGCTTGCTGCCGTCCGCGTAAACGTCGACCAGCGGACGCTCCAAGCGGAGCTACCGTCTAGCGGCCCGCTCGACCCTGTCGTCGCGGCCGACGGCTCTTGGACGTGGGGCGACCCGGACCTGGGCTTTGTCGGTCGAGTCCGCGGCGGCGGTGTCGCAGGCGGCTTCGGCGTTTACCAAGGCCCCATCCGACGTCTCGCCGAGCGCTACGGCGTCCGTCTCGACGACCTCAGCCGCCACCCGGCTGCGGAGATCTTCGACCGTCTGGCCCGTGGGCGGCCGGTGCTCGCCTGGATCGGGCTTTCGGAAGGCCCGTATCGCCGCTGGCGAACGCTGGCAGGGAAGTCGATCGGGGTGAACTTTGGCGAGCACGCGGTTGTTCTCACCGGTCTCCATGACGACGTCGTGAGCGTGAACGATCCACTCACCGGCACCCAGCGGGACTGGACGCGGGGGCAGTTCCTGGCCAAGTGGCAACTACTCGGCCGCCGGGCTCTCGGGCTCTGACGCACAAAGCTCGCAGGGGTCTTGAGGCTACGCGATTGAGCGTGGTGTCAACCGCATGAGGTAGCTGGTCGAACCGTGGGGACCCCGTGCCTCGATGATGGC
>JANYJX010000097.1 GCA_025358355.1 Actinomycetes bacterium
CTCGCCACAACGGCGAGCGAGCTCGAGACCGGCCTGCCCGAACGGATTCAAGCGGCAGTCGGCGAAGGTTTCCGTCGCGAAGTGCTCCCGGTCGGCCGTCAGCTCGCCGAGATCCGTGGCCTCCTCAACAATGTGACGCGCCGGTTGGAGCGGCTCGAAGAGGACATCCTCTCCGAGCGCCACGCGCGCATCGACGACCTTGCCCTGCTCGTTGACCTCGTCTCATCGGGGTGGCGATCCGTGGACGCGAGGATCGCCGGCCTTGAAGACACTGCTCTCGAAGATCGAGGCGCCTTCGCTGCGGCCTCCGCTGAACCGGCTGAGACGGTCGAGCATCGCTTGCTGCCGCTCGCCGCAAGCAACGCCGCCTGAGCTCGGCGTCTGACTGAGCAGGTCGGACGGTGTAGGTCTGACCGGGCGGTCAGCGACTCCATTTTGCAACCTCCGACTGACATGACAATATGCCGGAGGGCGTGCGGCACGCCGTCGTCGCGCGCGGGTGCGGTGTGAGCCATATGTGATCCAAACCGAAACGACCGAGCGTCGCCCCGACGTCGCCATAACCTGCGTTCTCGCGGACGCGCAACCCGCCGTCCTCGAAGCCCTCTCCCGGCTGCTCAAGACCCATGGTGTGAATATCGTCGCGGCGGCCAGCGACGGCATCGCAGCGCTCGACGCAATCCGCCTATACGAACCGCGCGTCGCGATCATCGACATGCGCATCGACCGGCTCTCGAGCTTCGAGATCGCGCGAAGCGTCGGCCCGCAGACTGCCGTCATCCTCTACGCGAGCTACCGCGACCGTATGTCGCTCCACGATGCACTCGACGCGGGCGCACGCGCGCTCGTGCTCAAGGAAGCCCCGCTCGACGATCTCGCGACCGCCGTTCGCACAGTTGTGAGCGGGCGCATTTACCTCGATCCGCTCCTCGCCGGTGTCGTCGCCGTATCCGAGCTGAAGGCTCTGACCAGTCGCGAGCGAGCCGTCTTGCGCCTGCTCGCCGACGGGCACAGCAGCGACGTGATCAGCACCGCTCTCTCGATCACGCCCGACACCGTGCGCGCACATGTCCGAAACGCGATGCGCAAGCTCGGCGTCGACACGCGCACACAAGCAGTCGCCGAAGCCCTGCGCCGCTCACTGATCGAAGAGCCGGCCGACTCCTAGCCGCGCGCGAGAACGACGGCGCACGTAAGCGTCCACAGCGCGACCGTCACGAGGATCGGCACGTCGCGCACGAGGACGTTCTCCGGCTCCTCCCCCAGTCCTCGGCGGTGGAGCAGCAGCACGTAGCGAACAACGCCAAAGACAACGAACGGGATCGTCACCGTCAAGGCATGCGAGCTGCGTGCGGTGAACGTGTAGAGCGCATACGCGACGATCGTCCCGCCGGCGACGGCGGCGAGGAGCCGGTCGACAACCGGCAACGAGTACCCGTCGAGCACGCGTCTTCCCGGCGTCGACCTCAAAGCGACGAGCAGAAGCTCTCCGCGCCGTTTGCCGAGCGCGAGAAACAGCGAGAGCAGCGCTGTGCAGACGAGCAGCCACGGCGAGATGCGCACGTCAACTGCCACGGCACCGGCCGCAGCGCGGATCACGAACAACGCCGCGATCGCGCAGACGTCAACCAGCACGATGTGCTTCAGCGCGAGTGTGTACGCAACCTGGATTGCCGCGAAAGCCACGAGATACGCGAGCGAGGCCAGGCCAAGAATCCCAGCCAGCACGAGCGCGAGAACCGCCAACGCGGCCGCAACCAACACCGCCGCGCGCCGTGAGACAATGCCGCTCGCGATCGGCCGGCGGCACTTCAGCGGATGCGCGCGATCGGCTTCGACATCTCGGAGGTCATTCAGCAGATAGGCCGTGCTCGACGCCGCGCAATAGACGACGAAGCCGGCGCCGGCCTCAGCCACCCGCGTTGCGTCACCGAGCTTCGCGGCGAAGATGATGCCTGCAAACAGCAACAGGTTCTTTGTCCACTGCCTGGGCCGCAGTGCCACGAACAGCGCGTGTGCGGAGCTCAACCGTCGAGCCCGGTGGTCGGCAGCACGAGCCCGAAGCGGCTCCCGCGCCCGACGGCCGACTCGAGCTCGATCCGCCCGCCGAGCGCGCGTGCCAGCTCGCGAGCGATCGGCAATCCGAGCCCTGTGCCACCGCTCTCGTCGGCTGAGACGAACGGCCGGAAGATCTTGTCGCGGTCCCTGGCGCCGATTCCCGGCCCGCTGTCCGTGATGTCGACCTGCACGGTCTCCGTCGTCGTCGTCACGCCGATCCCGACCTTCCCGCCGTTGGGCGTCCAACGGAACGCGTTCGCAAGCAGGTTCGAGATCACCTGCAGCACGCGATCGCCGTCGGTGATGATCGTCGGCGGCTCGCCGTTCTCGACCAGCTGGAAGTCGATCTCACGACGGCGCGCCTCCTCGCCGAATGACGTGTAGGCCTGTTCGACGAGCCGACGCATGTCGACTTCCTCGGTGAGCACCGTGAAGCGGTGCGCGCGAAGTTTCGCCAGGTCGAGCACGTCGCCGACGAGCCGCTCGAGCCGCACCGACTCAGCCGCGACCACATCGAGCGATGCCTGCACGAGCTCGGGGTCGTCGACGAGCCCGTCACGGAGCGCATCGACGTGCCCGCGGATCCCAGTAAGCGGGGTGCGCAGCTCATGGGACACGGACATCAGGAAGTGGCGTTCGCGCTCCTCCGATTCGGCGAGCTTGGCGGCCATCTCGTTGAAGCGCTCGGCAAGATGTCGGATCTCGCCGCCGCCGGTCGTCGGCACGACGATGTCGTAACGGCCTGCGGCGATCTGATCGGTGGCGTCAGAGAGCGCGAGGACCGGTGCCGTGATGCGGCGCGAGAGATACCACGCGAAGACGCCGGCGATCGCCGCGCCGCCGAGAAACGCGAGGGCCAGACGCTCCAGCAGCGGCAGCCACTGGCGTTGCAGTTCCGTCTTCGGCTTCGCGATCACGAGCGCGCCAAATGGCGCCGCGCCCTTCTCGAGACGCAACGGCTCGGCGGCAGCGAGGAACTTCCTGTCTTCGCCCGGCGGCACGAACTCGAACGTCACCGCCCGATCGGAGGACACGACACGCGGGTCGACAGCTGAGGCGGCGAGCTTCTTCAGCCCCGAGCTCTGACCCGGAAAGACAGATGCGCCGACGTAGTAGATGCGGTCGCCGGTCGCGACCTCGAGCTTCGACGCAGCAAATGTCGGCGCCTGCTGGCCGGCGTCAGCCGAGCGGAGCGCCGATTCCGCATAGAGCTGCGCGAGCCCCGATGCCTCGCGCCGCAGCTCCGAGAAGGACTGCGCGCGGGTGTACGACTGGAACAGTCGCGTTGCAATTAGCGCCGCGACGATCCCCGACAGGACGATCCCGACCAAGAAGACCGCCGGCAGCCTGAAGCGCAGCGACCCTGTCCGCGATGACCCCACCATGTGAAGGGTATTGGGCTAGGTGGTCGAGCGGCGATTGTCGTCGTTACGGGGAGGGTCTGCGCCAAGCCTCGAGCTTGACTCAACCGGTGCCAAGGCCGGTGAGCCTTGGTGCCGAGCACGACACGCTCGAGGCGCCGTCGCGAAGGCACCCATCCGTGACGCCGTGAATTGCCGCTCGATCACCTAAACGGCGCGCGTGGGCGCTGGCGTGCGTTCGGACGCGACCTTGTAGCCGACGCCCCACACCGTGACGATCGGCGATGCGTCGCCGAGCTTCCGCCGCACCTGACGGACGTGCACGTCGACCGTCCGCGTGTCGCCCGCGAATGTGTAGCCCCACACGCGCTCGAGCAGCTGGTCACGCGTCAGAACGAGGCCACGGTGGTCGAGCAGCTCCCACAGCAGGTCGAACTCCTTCGGCGCGAGCTGGATCTCGTCGTCGCCGACATACACCTCACGCTTGCCGGCGTTGATCGAGAGCTCGCCGTGGTGGAGCTCCTTCATCTCGTCGCGCCGCCGCTCCGGGCCTGCACGACGCAGGACGCTCTTCACACGGGCGACGAGCTCACGCGGGTTGAACGGCTTGGTCAGGTAGTCGTCGGCGCCGACTTCCAACCCGATGATCTTGTCGACGTCCTCATCGCGCGCGGTAAGCATCAGGATCGGCACGTCGGAGCTCTTGCGGATCCGCCGGCAGATCTCGATGCCGTCCATGTCCGGCAGGTTCAGGTCGAGAATGATCATCGACGGCATCCCGGCGGCAATCTGGTTCAGCGCAGCGCTACCCGTCGGAACCGTCTTCACGATGTAGCCCGCGTTCTTGAGATAGAGCGCGACAAACGAGGCGATCGACGACTCGTCCTCGACGACCAGGATCGTGTGCGGCTGATTCACAGCGTCTCCCTCTCTACTTCGCGGCAGCTGCCGGTGCCGTCGGGTCGGCGAGACCGAAACCGACGCGCGTCGTCGCCGTCGGGATCGGCAGACACTGGTCGGGCGCACCCTCGCAGTCGGCGTTCAAGTCGGCTGCGTAAAGGCCAGTGTTACCGGTCAGGCCGGCGACCCCAAGGAGCGTCGCGACGCCCGTTCCGCGTGCCGAGATCGAGATGCCTTCGCCCTTCACACTCACACGGTAGTCGCCGCCGAGGATACGAAAACTCGCGTTCACGCCCCTGAGAAACGTGCGACGGTTGCGCGAAACGCCGTTCACTGTCGGTCGCCACTGGTCGGCCGGCGTGAGATCCACGAGCTCGACGGTTCCCCGGCCGAGCCGGCCGAGCAGGCCACCGTTACCACGGACGACCACGACGCCCTTGCCGCCCTCGATCGACAGCGCACCGGCCGGTGCGCGCGTTGCAAGCGTCGCCGCGGGCAAGACGACGACGAGCAGCGAGAGAGCAAGGGCGAGGCGCCACATACCCTGAGTATCGGGACGACCGGTGAGTCCGCGATCAGGCAGCCGTAAGGAAAGTGTTATCGCCGCAACGAGCGCGATACTTATGCGGTGGGAGACATCGTCGAGTTTGGGCAAGCGATCCTCGTCGTCTCGGTCGGCCTCTCGCTCGCTGTCGCAGGTCGCGTGCTCGCCGGTCGGCTCGGCGTTCCGTCGGCCGCGCTGCTCCTGATTGTCGCCGCCGTGGCCTCCGAGCTGAGTGGGCGCCTGGCCGGCATCCTCACCGTGACGCAGGTGCAACACCTCACGACCGTCGCGCTTGTCGTGATCCTCTTCGACGGCGGAATGAGCATGGGGCTGCGTCGATTCCGGGCAGCTGCGGCACCAATTGTGGCGCTCGGTCTCGTCGGTACGTTCGCCACTGCCGGACTCGTCACGCTCGCTGCGCACTCACTGCTCGGGCTCACCTGGACGATCTCGGGGCTGATCGGCGCCGCGATCGCGCCGACGGATCCGGCCGTGACGTTCTCGGTGCTCGCCGGTCGAGCGGTGCATGGAGATTCAGCGACGATCCTCGAAGGCGAATCGGGCTTCAACGACCCGGCCGGTATCGCGCTGATGGTCGGGCTCGTCGAGCTCGCGAGCCACCCCCACAACTCGCTGGCGACAGTCGTGTGGGATTTCGCCCGCCAGATGGGAGTCGGGCTGGCGGTCGGCGTCATCGGCGGCCTGGTCCTGAGCAAGCTCCTTGTTCGGCTCGTCCTGCCCGAAGAGTCGCTCTACCCGATCGCCGTCGTGCTCTCGGCCGGCGTCGTCTACGGCGCCGCAGCCGTCGCGCACGGCTCCGGCTTCCTCGCGGTTTTCGTCGCGGGCATAGCGGTCGGCGATATCGACTACCCGGAACGCACGGAGGTTCTCCGCTTCCATTCGACGCTCGCGGCGCTCGGCGAGCTGGCGGTGTTCATCGGCCTCGGGCTGACGGTCGATCTCGGCTTCATCGCGGACGAGGGATTGTGGTGGCGCGGCCTCGTTCTCGCGCTGCTGCTCGGCTTCGTGATCCGCCCGCTTGTCGTCGGCGGGCTGCTGACGCCGTTCCCGATCACGCGTCGCGGGCGCATTTTCATCATGTGGAGCGGGCTGAAGGGCGCCGTCCCGATCCTCCTCGCGTCACTCGCCGTCGCAGGTCGAACGGCCTACGCGCCGCAGATCTACGGCATCGTCTTCGTCGTGGTCTTGTTCTCCGTCGTCGTGCAGGGCTCGCTCGTTCCGCGCTTCGCGGATTAGCTTTCCGCTGCCGCGGCTGCCTCCGCGTCGCTGACTCCACGCGGTTTTCCAGCCCGCACCCAGAAGCGATAGAGCACCGCAGCGATTGCGAGCGCCGCCGCCAGCGACGCAATGGGATAGCCGCGCGCGAGATTGAGGCAGAGCGTGACCGCAACGGCGACCGCTCCCACTGCGCTCGTCGCGCTCAGCAACCAGCGTCTCTCCGCGACGAAAAAATGCATCATCGAGAGCAGCCCGCCGAGGAACGCGATAAAGACGGCGACCGCATAGAAGAGGACGAGTCGCTGCTCGTGGCCGCCGGCTCCGACTGCGGTCACGCCCGCCGCCGCGAGGAACAGCGCGACGCCCCAGTACGGCGTGTGATGCCTGTTCGTGATCGCGAGCCGCGCCGGAAGCACACCCGTCCCGCCGCCGCCGATTGCTAGCGCCTTCAACACGCCCGGGCCAGCTTGGAACGAGGAGCTCGCAGCAGCCAGCAGCAGCGCGCCCGTCGTGAGCTGGAACGCCGCGAACAACCCGCCACCGCCGACCGCGGCGCGCGCCGTCTCGGCGATCTGTGTCGAGTCGTGCGGCGGGATCCCGATGCGCAGATGCACCGCCGCCGCGCTCAGCCCAACACTCAGCCAGAGGACGATCGCGAGCATCGACCAGAGCGTGATCCGGCCGAACCAGCGCCGGCCGGCATCGTCCAACTGGCCGAGTTGCGCTATCGCCGAAGAAGGCGCCTCGACACCGGTCGCAAGCGCCATCGCGACCGGAAACGCAAGCAGAACAGCAATCGACGGCCCGTGGCCGCCGCTCGCGTGCAACGGCGCGTGCCCGTGGGAGACCGGCCCGAGGAACGCGGCGCCGATCACGACAGAGCCCACCGCGACGAAGGCCACCGTCATCAACGCAAACAACGACCGCCCGCCGTGCCCGAACATCGTCAGGCCGGCGACGACAGTAAGCAGAACGAGCGTCAGCGGCACACGCCCAGGCTCGAGCCTCGGTACGTAGGCGATGGCCGCCGACGCGCCGGCAGCCGCGCTGATAGCGATCGTCAGTGCGTAGTCGACGATCAGCGCGCCGAGCGGTAGGAACGCCCAACCCTCGCCGAAGGCGCGCCCCGTGGCCGCCGCATCGCCGCCACCCTCGGGGAAGCGGCCGTAAAGGCTGTGGTAGTTGAACGAGATAACAAGGACGACCGCCAGCACGACACCCATCGCGGGCAGCAGCAAGGCAAGGTCACCGTGCAGCGCGCGAAGTGCAGCCTCGATCGCATAGGCAACCGACGACACCGGATCGCCCATCACCGAGAAGGCGAATGCGAAGAGCAGAACGGCTCGGCTGCGGTAGACCTTGGCCAGCATCGGCCGCTACTTGTCGTAGGTGAAGAAGCCGCGGCCGCTCTTGCGGCCGAGCAAACCGGCGTCCCGCATGGCGACGAGACGCTCCGGCGGCGCCAGCCGCGGCTCGTGCAACTGGCTGTGGAGCGCCTCCGTCGCGCGCACGTGGACGTCGATGCCGACGAGGTCGACAAGCTCGCACGGCCCCATCGGCCAGCCCGCGCCGCCTCGCATCGCCGTGTCCAGATCGGCCGGGGTGACATTCGCTTCGTCGAGCACGCGGATGCAGTCGTTGAGCAGCGGAATCAGCACGCGATTGACGACGAATCCGGGTGTGTCGTGGCAGCGGATCGGCGTCTTGCCGAGGCGTAGACCGAACGCGAAGCCTGTCTCGACTGCCTCGTCGGAGGACTTCTCAGCGCGCACGATCTCGACGAGTGGCATCAGCGGCGCGGGGTTGAAGAAGTGCATGCCGACGACGCGCTCCGGGCTCGAGATCGCTGCGGCAATCGCAGAAACAGATAGCGCCGATGTGTTCGTCGCAAGCACCGCGTCCGGCCGACAGAGCCGCTCGAGCTCCGCGAACAGCGCGCGCTTCGGCTCCAGTTCCTCGACAATCGCCTCGATCACGAGGTCACAGTCGGCAAGGTCGGAGGGATCGGCGGTGATCACCAGACGCGCGACAGCTGCCTCCCGCTCGGCCTGCGTGAGAGTCCCCTTCTCGACCTTGCGCGTGAGGAAATGCGCGATGCGACCTTGCGCGCGCGCGCCTAGTTCGAGCGTGACCTCGCGACCGACGGTCTCGACTCCGGCCTCGACGCAGAGCTGCGCGATTCCCGCGCCCATCGCACCGAGCCCAACGACACCCACTTTGCGGATCTCAGCCACAGGCGACCGATCTTAGAGCGACTCGGCGCGGACGACCCACGTTGTCTCGTCGAGCCGATCGGCAACGAGTGAGAACTCGGCCCCATGGCTGTTGTCGATCTCGACCAGCCCGGCGATCGGGCCGGCGGGAGGGTTGCGATGGCGACCGGATGCGCGCCGACAGCCCACAGGTCGCCGTCCTGACGAGCCGCCTCGGCGCTATACGGAGTCAGGCCGGTGAAAGCGAAATCTGACCGCGGGTCTTCCATGCCGGGCGATATCCACGAGACGCCCTCCCGCTTCGGCGGCCATCAACGCACGACCGAGCTTGACGGCGAGCGAACCTACAGCCGTTGTCTAACAGACCGGAGCTATGCGGCTGAATCGAGCTGCCGCGCGCGGAACTCCAGCAGAGCGACTACGTCAGCCGTAGCGACAAACGGATCGGCGACCGTCTCGCCCGTCACGGTCGAGACGGCGGCGACCAGCTGGCCGTCCGACTCGGCGAGCAACACCGGTTCGCGAGGCGCGGGACGATCCGCCAGTTGAACGAGGCGAAGCAACGCGCCTGCGTCGTTCGCGTCTGCGCGACGGATCACGATTCGCCCCCGCCCGGCCACGACGCGCCGAACTGCACGCGGCACGTCGTGGTTGCGGCGATTCACGCGCCCCGCCGCCTGCGCTCGATGTCGTCAACGCGGGAATCCGCACCCCAGAGGAGCGCCGCCGGGCCGACCAGAACGATGAAGAGAACGATTGCGATTGCCATGGCCATAGTGTCGCTTGCAGGTACCATTAGGGCAAGTCGAGGTATTCATGGCATCGATCACTGAACCTGATACATGGCTTGGCGTTGAGTTGCGCCACTTCGCCGCGCTCGAGGCCGTTGCGAGCGAGAAATCGTTCGGCCGCGCCGCGGAACGGCTCGGCTACACGCAGTCAGCCGTCAGTCAGCAGATCGGCACGCTCGAGAGGATCGTCGGCGAACGGCTCATCGAGCGACCGGGCGGCCCGCGCGCCGTCTCGCTCACCGACGCCGGCGAGCTTCTGCTGCGCCATGCAGAGGCGATCGTCGCCCGGCTCGACGCGGCCCGTGCGGACATGGCGTCTCTGCGCGCCGGCGAGACGGGAACCCTACGCGTCGGCACGTACCAAAGCGTCGGCGCGCGCGTGATTCCCGAGGTGATGCGCCGTTTCCGCAGCGCGCACCCGAAGATCCAGCTCGAGCTCCACGAGCCGACGACCGATCCGGAGCTCGGCAGCCTGATCGAGAGCGGCGACCTCGATCTCGCGTTCTGCAGCCCCCCACTTCTGCCCGACGGCCCGTTCGAGACGCTCCAGCTGATGAGCGACCCGTATGTGCTCGTCGTTCCGGCCGACAATCCACTCGCCGAGCGCGAATCCGCGTCACTCGCCGACCTCGGCGACCTGTCGCTGGTCGGCTCGCAGGCCTGCGCGAGCGGCGCTTACCTGGAGGAATCGCTAGGCCAGCGCGGCGTGAAGGTCGAGTACGCCTTCCGCTCGGACGACAACGGCACCGTGCAGGGCCTCGTCGCGGCCGGCTTCGGCGTCGCGCTCACACCGTTGCTAGCGGTGATGACCGGCGACGAGCGTGTGAAAGTAATCCGACTCGAGCCGCCGATCCCGCGTCGCGAGATCGCCGTCGTGTGGCACCGCGACCGGCACCGATCTCCCGCAGCCCGCGCGTTCGTCGAGATCGCGCAGGAAGTCAGCGCGCAAGTCGAACGCGAGCTCGCTGAGCCCTAGAGCCCCTTTTAAAATGAGGCCGTGTGTGGTCGGGTCGTGCTGTGAACGCACCCAGCCCGCCCCGCCAACGAAGCTCATTCTGAACCGAGCTCGCAGAACCGGGAATCAGCGCCGCACACTCTGCGCAGAACGGAACACGTTCCCCGGGTCGTAGCGACGCTTGATCGCACGCAGCCGTGGGTAGTTCGAGCCGTAGTACGCGGCACCCCAGTGCGGAACCTCCGGGTCGATGTAGTTCACGTATCCCTGCCCCGACACGTGCGGGCGAAGAGCCGCGTGCATCCCGCGCAGCCACTCGAGCGCGGCGGGCATCTCGGCCGGCGTGTCCCACGACGCGACCTCCTGGAGCGAGCAGAGCGCATCGCGATGGACGAATGCAGTCGCCGACTTCTTGACCCTGTTGATCGCGCCGCCGTACGAATCGAGGAGCACGGTTCCGCTTCCTCCGGCCGATTGACGGGCCTCGATCGCACCAAAAAGCGCCTGCGCGCCTGCGTCAGACAGCGGCTTCGTCAGGTAGTCGGACTTCGCGGCGAAGGTGCCGCGGCCCAGGTTCCCTCGAGGAGACACATGGCACTCCTCGAACGTCCCGCCGCAGCCCGCCCACATGAGCGCCGCCTCCATGAACGTCCGCTCGGTCGAGCCGACGCGCGTCGGAGTCCCGACGAGGAGCGGCGCCAGCAGCGGTTCGAGCGCAACCTTCGAGCCGAGCAACTGACCAGCAACCCTCACGCGAGGCGACGACGATCCCGTCGCGACGGACAGCACCGTGAAGATCCCGTCAACCGCCCCGGGCGCCCACCTCGTCCAGGCGGCGAGCGCCCTGTCCGCCTGCGTCCACGGCCATTCGACGATGAACGTCGTGACCGTGTCGACCGGATGAACCTTGAAACGGAACGACGTCACGATCCCGAAGTTGCCGCCACCGCCCCCGCGACAGGCCCAATACAGATCCGGATAGTGTGCGGCGTCGACCGTGAGGACGCGTCCCTTCGCATCGACGAGGCGAAGCGCGAGGATGTTGTCGCAGGTCAGCCCAAACGCACGCGACGTGAACCCCACGCCTCCGCCGAGCGCCAACCCTGCGATGCCGACGGTCGGGCAGGTTCCTGCGGGGATCGTGACGCGACGCTGCCAGAGACGGTCATACACGTCGATCAGGCGACAGCCGGCGCCAACCCCGGCCTCGGTGCCTGCCGCGTTCACCGAGACGTTGTTCAGCCGTGAGACATCGATCACGAGCCCGCGACCGGTCGAGTAGCCCGCGTAGCTATGACCGCCGCTCCGCGGCGAGATGTGGACGCCGTTCGCTTCTGCCCAGCGAATCGCGCGGGAGACGTCGCGTGAGCTCTCGCAGTAGGCCACCGCGAGCGGCATGACATTGTCGAAGCGGCTGAAGTACGTGTGCCGCGCCGCGTCGTAGCCCACATCTCCTAGCCCGAGCACCGTGCCCTGGAGCTGTCGCGCGAGCACGCGGACGCGCGGATCCGTCGCATCGGACGGCGCGAGCACACGCCACCAGGGCGCAACGCTCGCGGCGATCGACACCCGTCCCGCTCGCACCAGCAGACCACGACGATCGAACAAGCCGCTCATGCGTCCCAAACGGCGTGGACGGTGTCGGGCTTGCGGAAGACCAGACCGCCCACGACGCCTGGGCGATCGGGGTCCAGCCGCAATCCGGGGAGCCGGACGAGCAACCGCTCGAGGGCGATCTCCGTTTCGAGACGTGCCAGATGCATGCCGAGGCAGACGTGCGGGCCTTGCGCGAAGGCGAGGTGTCGCGTCGCGTTCGGGCGGTTGATGTCGAAGCGATCGGGATCCGCGAAGACCGCAGGATCGCGATTCACGCCCATGAGCGAAACCCTGACGAGCTCCCGCTCTCGGATCGATGCCGAGCCGAGAACGACGTCACGCGTCGCGTACCTGTCGACGACGGCAGCGGCCGGCTCCAGGCGCAGCGACTCCTCGACCGCGCTCCGCCTCAGCGACGCGTCGTGCGCGACGAGCTCACGGGTTTCGGGATTCCGCAAGACATGGACGATGGCGCTCGCGATCGTTCCCTCCATGGTCTCGATTCCGCCGAAGAGCAGCACGGCGGCGTTGGAGAGAACGGCTGCCCGGGAGAGCCCGCCCGCGTGGGCGCCGGCAGCCGCGACGAGCGAGGCCGCCGGGGCAGCATCCAGCGACGGTTGGAGGGCGGCGCAGAGCTCGGCGAACGCGTTTGCTCCGGCACCGGTTGCCGCCTCGCCCGCCGTAATGGATGTCACCTCGGCGACGATCGCGTCGTACCAGGCAAGGGCGTCGCCAGGCTCGACGCCGTCCAAGTCGAGTGCGTGCATCATCGCCGCGACGGCCAGCGGCCCCGCCGCTGACCGCCTGAGCTCGGCAGCACCGTCGGGCTCGATCGCGTCGATCAGGCGATCTGCCTCGCGTGCGATCGCGGAGGTGAATCGCTCACGGACGGCATCGAGGCGAAACGGTCGCGCGAACGGGGCGCGGTGCCGTTCATGCTCGACACCGTCGAGTGAGAGCATGCTTGGCCCGATGACCTGCGCCGTGGAGAAACGCGGGTCGTCGACCGTGAAGATGTCCGCGTTGCGAACAACCTGCAACGCGAGATCGTGCGCGGTGACGAGCCATCCGGCGAGCGCCGGGAGCCACGACACGGGCTCGTCGGTACGCAGACGTGCCAGGAGCGCGTAGGGCTCACCCTCGAGCTGCGGGACGGTCACGGCAGCCCCGAGCGGGTAGAGGACCGAGCGGGCGTCCACCGTCGGCGTGATCGCGTCCAGAACCTGACGATAGCGAGGCTGCACTGCGCCCGAGAGCCAAGCCTCTACACTCCCGCGATGGCGATGACGGCGACCGAGCGTCCGCTCCTGCTCGACGGGGAATGGGTCGAGACCGGCGAGTGGATCGAGGTGCGCTCGCCGTACGACGGTGCGCTCGTCGGGCGGGTTGCGAAGGGAGGCGCGCCTGAGGTTCGTCGCGCGATCGACGCCGCCGAGCGTGCAATGCTCGAGCCGCTGCCGGCCCACAAGCGCGCCGAGATCCTCGTCAAGGTCGCTGCCGCACTCGGGCGCCGAGCCGACGAGGCGGCGCACCTGATCTCCGGCGAGGCCGGCAAGCCGCTGAAAGCAGCACGCGTCGAAGTCGCCCGTGCGATGTCGACCTACACGATGGCGGCGGTGCAAGCGCGAACGCTCGCGGGCCAGATGGTGCCGATGGACGCATCGCAGGCCGGCGAGGGGAAGCTCGCGTTCACGATGCGCGTGCCGATCGGCGTTGTCGGCGCGATCTCACCGTTCAACTTCCCGCTCAACTTGGTGGCGCACAAGATCGCACCCGCGCTCGCCGCCGGTTGCGCGGTCGTGCTCAAGCCCGCGACGCAGACGCCGCTTTCGGCATTTCTCCTTGGCGAGCTCGAGACCGAAGCAGGCTTGCCTCCCGGCTGGTTGAACGTGCTCGTCGGCCCCTCGGCCGAGATCGGCGATGTCCTTGTCGAGGACGAGCGCGTCAAGCTGATCACGTTCACCGGCTCCGGCGCCGTCGGCTGGAAACTCCGCGAGCGAGCGCCACGCAAGCGCGTCAACCTCGAGCTCGGAAACGCGACTCCGGTGATCGTGGAGGCAGACGCGGACATCGACGTCGCCGCTACAAAGCTCGCTGCGAACGCGTTCTCCTTCGCCGGCCAGAGTTGCATATCGGTGCAGCGGATCTACGTCCAGCGATCCGTGTACGACGACTTCAAAACGCGGTTCCTGCCACGCATCGAGGCGCTGAAAGTGGGCGACCCGAGTGACGAGGAGACCGATGTCGGGCCGCTGATCTCCACGGCCGAGCGCGATCGCGTGATCGCCTGGATCCAGCAAGCGCGCGACGGTGGAGCCACGATCCTGACGGGTGGCACTCTCGACGGCGAGCTTCTCCGCCCCACAGTTGTCGAACGCCCCGCTTCCGACGCGCACCTCGCTTGCGACGAAGCCTTCGGACCGGTCTGCACACTTCAGCCGTACGACACGCTGGATGAGGCGCTCGCGCTCGCGAACGGGACGCGCTACGGGCTCCAAGCGGGGATCTTCACCAGCTCGCTCGCCTCCGCGACCAAAGCCGCGGGCTGCCTCGAGTTCGGCGGGATCACGGTGAACGAGGCGCCGACATTCCGCGCCGACCAGATGCCCTACGGCGGTGTCAAGGCCTCGGGCAACACGCGTGAAGGCCCCGCGTGGGCCGTACGTGAGATGACCGAAGAGCGTCTCGTCGTCGTCCAGCTCTAAGCTCGTACCGTGGGCCTCTTCTCCCGACGACCGGCGGCGCCAACGGCCAGCGACCTGCGCCGCGAGCGGCACGCGTTCCTGCTGCTGCGCGAGGAACGGCTGCGTGACCTCGGCGGGCTGACGCTCGAGATGTACCGCCACGACCACTTCAATCCCCATGTCGTCGTCGAGCGCTGCTCCGAGCTCGTCGCGATCGAGGTACGCGTGAGTGAGATCGACGCGTTGCTCGCGGCCGCGCGCGGGATCCGCTCGCGGCCCGGAACGATTTGCGCGTGCGGCGCCCCGATCCTGATCGGGGCCTGCTACTGCCCGAGCTGCGGCCGCGACATCGACGCGAGTCGCCCCGCAGAGTCAGCGGCGTGAGCTGCCCGCGTTGCAACACGATCGTCTCAGCGAGCCAGGAGTACTGCGTCGAGTGCGGCATGCGGCTACCCGCTGCCGCTCGTCTCGGCCCGACGCCCGCGCCTAAGCGACGCGTGGCACTGCCGCTCTTCCTCACGCTCGTCGTCGCCGCGGGCGGCGCAGCCGCGGCGATGCTTCTCACCCGCGAGGCGCACGCGGCACCAGATGCGATCGTTGCAACCGGCGGCAGCGTCTTCGCCGCGAAGACAACGGCCCCAACCGCACTCGCCGCGTGGCCCGCCGGCATCGATGCCTGGTCGATCGTGCTCGCGTCGATTCCGAAGACGCAAGGTCGACCGGCGGCGCGAGCGATCGCCGACGAAGCCAGGCAGCGAGGCCTGCCGCGCGTCGGGATTCTCGATTCGGATCGCTACGCGAGCTTGCACCCCGGCTACTGGATCGTCTTCACCGGCGTCTACGAGACCGAGCCAGACGCCAACGGCGCTCTCCTCCACGCCCGAACAGTCGCGAAAACCGCGCGGACGCAGCGCGTCAGCCGCTGACTCCTGTCTTCCTCTCAGACAACGATCGTGCCAAAGTTTGTAACACGCGGGAAAAGCGGCTAGACTGCCGTTCCGAGGCCGTTTTCGCGGCCCTTTCCCCCGGCTCAGAGAGCCAACGTCTTCGGGAGAGCGAACACGTATGGAAGAGCACGTCGCACACCTCCAGTCCTGCATGTACCAGTACTCACGTGCCATCTATCGCTCGATCAAGGACCTGATCGACCCGTACGCACCGGAGGGGTCGCAGCTCGAATACCGCCGCTCCGTGCTCAGCGAGTGCGAGCAGACGATGGCGCGCCTCGCCGCCGATCCGCACTACTTCGCGCGGCCGGATCGCACTCTTTTCCAGGACATTCGCCGCTACTTCCCGATCACCGCGCAGGCGCAAGTGGCCTGGACGGTGCGCGAGGGAGTCTCGGCCGCGGTGACGTTCATCGACGCTCAGATCGAGGCGGGCGCGTTCGACGGTGGCATCGCACGCTGTCGCGCGACCACCCGCAAGGGCAAGGCCTGCCAGCGGACACCGCTGCCGGGCCGCGACTACTGCCCGTCGCACCAGCATCTCGAGCGCACCACCGTCGCTGCGTAAGACAAACTGTGTAGCTGTAGAGTCGGCGGACGATGTCGCATGACTCCGACAAGCTGATCCGGCAGCTTTCGCTCGTCGCGTTCCTGATGGCGGAGCGGCGGCCCCTAACCGCGCGCGACGTCAAGTCGAACGTCGAGGGCTACTCCGAGATGTCGGACGAGGCATTCGCGCGCCGCTACTACTCGGACCGCGCAGAGCTGACCGCGCTCGGCATTCCCCTTGCCTCACAGCGTGACGAGTTCACCGGCGAGGAGCTGTACACGCTGCGCTCCGAAAACTACTTCCTCGACCGGCTCGACCTCGACGACGACGAGCTCGCCGCGCTCCAGACCGCGCTCTACTGCCTCGAAGGCCAGTTCGCGTACGCGGAGCCGCTGCGGCTCGCACTGCAGAACCTCGCGCTTGGCCGGCCCGGCTTCCAGAACGCGCCGACGAGCACGGCGGAGCGCGTCCGTGTCAGCGCGCCCGACTACTCGCCGGAGCTCGCAGGGCGGCTGTCGAAGCTCGAGAACGCCATTTCGAAACAGCGCACGATCAAGTTCAACTACTGGACGCCGCAACGCGACAAAGTGTCCGAGCGCACAGTCAACCCGTTCGCGCTTCGCCTCGACGAGGGCGTCTGGTACGTCGTCGGGCAGGATCTCGTGCGCGCTGGGATTCGCACCTTCCGCGTCTCGCGCCTGCGCAGCGACATCCGCTTCGCGACACGGCGGGAGCGCGATTTTCGCCTTCCTGCTGATTTCGATGTCGAGGCGCACCGCGTGCCGAAGCCGTGGCAGATCGGCGAGGCCGTCGGTATGGCGCGGATCGCGGTGCAGGACGACACGGCCTGGTGGGTTCATCGCACGCTGTCTGACGCCGGCACGATCACCGATGGAATCTTCGAGACGGCGTTCTCGCGCGTTGAGCCGCTCGCCGGCTGGATCCTGCGCCAAAACGGCCGCGCCGTCCCGCTCGAGCCGGCCGAGTTGCGAGCCGAGGTCGCCGAAGGACTACGGCGACTCCGTGATGCGCACGAAGGTGAGGCACCCGCGCCAGCGCGTCTGCGGCGCGTCGATCGTGCCCTCGGCATCGTCGAGCGCCCCGCCGGGCCGATCGCGCCTGAACGCTTCGGCGTTCTGCAAGCGTTGCTCGCGCATCTGCTGGCGTCCTGTGGTGACAGTCGTGATGCGCAGCTCGAAGCCGCCGATCTCGCCGCGCGCTTCTCGATCCCGCTCGAAGAACTGCAGGATCACCTTTCACTCCTCAACCTCGTCAACTTCGGCGGCGGCTGCTACACGGTCTACGCCGAGTACAACGAGCAGACCGGTGGCGTGCGCGTCGACAAGGAGCTGTACGGCGATGTCTTCCGCAAGCCGCCGAAGCTGACGCCGCTCGAGGCGCGTGCGATCCGGCTCGCGATCGAGTATGTCGGCGCGACGATCGCTGCCGAGGCGCATACGCCGCTCGAGCGGGTGCGACGGAAGCTCGAGGAGACGTTCGGCCAGTTCGAGCTCGCGCAGACACCTCAGCCGCTCGTGCAGGACGCGGAAGAAGCGCTCGTAAAGACCCTCTCGACCGGTGCCGAGAACCGACGCGTCGTCGAGATCGAGTACCTCAAGGAGGGCGACGACACACCGAATGTGCGCACCGTCGAGCCGTATTCGTTCGAGCGTGAGCTGCCGCATTGGCGTGTGCACACCTGGGATCGCACCGTTGACGGCCCGCGCACCTATCGCCTCGACCGGATGCGCTCGGCGCGCCTCACCGAAGAGCATTTCGAGCCACGTGAGGGCTTCGATCCGAGTTACATGACGGAGCCGCGGATCGCTCGTCTCTGGCATTCGCCGGTTGTTGCTCGCTGGAAGGTCGAGCGTGGTGCGCGGCCGCTCACCGACCACGCCGCGCTCGCCGAGTTGCCGTTCAAGACGGAGGAATGGCTGCTCTCCGAGGTGCTCGCCGACCGCGGCGAAACGGTTGTGCTCGAACCCACGGAGTTGCGCCAGACAGTTGCGCGACGCGCGAAGGAACTCGCCACCGAGCTCGGAGTTAGTCGCTCGCGGAAGGTCGCAGCGGCACCCAGAGCGTGAACGTCGCCCCCGCGGCGGTTGATTCTGCGGTGAGCTGCCCGCCATGCGCTTGGGCGATCGCACGCGCAAGCCAGAGGCCGTAGCCGCTCGAGCCGGCGCCGCTTACGCCACGAGCGAAGACATCGATTCCGGTTGGAAGGCCCGGGCCGTTGTCGGCAACGTCGACCGTGAGTCGATCAGCGTCGCGGCGACCGACGACCGCCACAACCGTGCCGTGGCGGAGACCATTCGCAACGAGATTGGCGAGCGCCTGGCGGAACCTAGTTGGGTCGCAGGCGACGCGCACCGGCTCAAAACTGATCGTGACTCCCGGCCGGGCAAGCGACTCGAGAAGCGCCCCGAGCTCTACCTCGGCGAGACGCAGCGAGAGCACGTCGGGATCGGAGAGCAGTCGCTCGATGTCGCATCCGGCCGCCGCCGCTAGATCGACGACTTGCGCCAGATCGGCCGAGCTACAGGCGCTCGCGGCCACGAGCGCTTGTAGCGCCGCGACCGGGCTGACCAGCTCGTGCGCGAGAATCCCGAGCCGCTCCCGCTCGACGTCGTTCATGCCCGATCGGCGATCTGCGCCAGCGCCCACTCGGCCGTCTCGCTCAGGATCTCGTCGTCGGACTCCACGTAGCGCACGATCACGTCGGCGTCGCCCGCCGCGCCACTGTTGCCGAGCGCGATCAGCGCATTTCGCTGCAGCCAGCGCGGATCGTTCTTCGGCACGTACAGGCGATCGAACTCGGCCACGAGCGCCGCGCCGTCTCGTTCCAGCCAGTCGACGAGCGACACCGTCGGCGTCGCATCCTCGGGAAGCTCGGCGCCGCTGCGACGCTTCTCGACGCCGCGATTCCACGGGCATACGTCCTGGCAGACGTCGCAACCGTACGCCTGGTCGCCCAGGTCGGCGCGAACGGGCTCGGGGATCGGGTGCGGCGCCTGCAGCCAGTACGCGAGACAGAGGCGCGCATCGATCACGCCCGCCTCGACGATCGCGTCGGTCGGACACGCGTCGATGCAGAGCCGGCACGATCCGCAGTTGAGATCGAGCGGCGGCGTCGGCTCGATCTCGACCGCCGTCACGAGTGTGCCGAGCACGACCCATGAGCCGTGCGTGCGCGTGATCAGCATCGTGTTCTTGCCCGAGAACCCGACGCCGGAGCGGACAGCGCCCGCACGGTCGACGTGGTGATTGGCGTCAACGAGCACGCGGTACGAGCCGCCGAGCCGCCGCCCAAGCGCGTCGAGCTTCTCGCGCAGCTCCGCGTAATGATCGCGCCACGCGTACCGCGCGAGCCGTGCCTCGCCGCCTTCTGGCCCAGGCCCGGGCGTGTAGTAGCAGAGCGCAGCCGAGATCACGGTCTTCGCGCCCGGCAGCAGAGTCTCGGGGTGACACGAGACTTCGGGGCGCGCCATCGTGAAGCGCATGTCGGCGAAATAGCCGAGCTCAAGCCGCTCGCGGATGTGCCTCTCCGTGTCCTCGTACGGCTCCGGACGGGCCGCTCCGACGACGTCAAGGCCAAGTTCTTCCGCCAGGTGTGCGAGCTCAGACGCGGTCATGTGCGAGGATCATGCCCGTGAAGGCGGTGCGCATCCACGAGGACGGCGGTTTGGACGTCCTCTGCTACGAGGATGCGCCCGACCCGACTGCCGGCCCGGGCGAGGTGTTGATCGAGTTGCGAGCCGCATCGCTAAACCATCTCGACGTGTGGGTTCGCAAGGGCCTTCCCTCGGCGTCGAAGCCACACATCCTGGGCGCGGACGGCGCGGGAGTCGTCTCGGCGCTGGGCGAAGGAGTGGAAGGGTTCGCGATCGGTGATCGTGTGGTGATCAACCCAGGGCTCGAGCACGGGTCGGTCATCTCGGTCGTCGGAGAGCACGTCGACGGGACGCACTGCGAGCAGATCGCAATCGCAGCCGCGCAGGTTCACCCGCTCGACGAGCGTCTGTCTTTCGAAGAAGGTGCGGCGTTTCCGTTGGTCTACGAGACCGCGTACCGGATGCTCGTCACGCGCGCGCGCGTCGTCGAGGGCGAATGGGCACTGATCTGGGGGGTCGGTGGAGGTGTGGCCATGGCCGCTTTCGAGATTTGCCATGCGCTCGGCGTCCACACGATCGTCACCTCCGGTAGCGAAGCCAAGCTTGAGCAAGCTCGTGAATGGGGCGCTGATATCGGGGTCAACCACGCCGACGGCGATGTCGTCGCGGCCGTCAAAGAAGCGACCGGCAAGGGCGTCAACGTCGTGGTCGAGACGGTCGGCGAAGCAACCTGGGCGCGGTCACTCGCAGCAGTACGGACACAAGGGCGCGTTGTCGTGTGCGGTGCGACATCGGGGCCGAACCCCCCGGCGCAGCTGCATCGCTTCTGGTGGAAGCAGCTCGACGTCCTCGGCTCGACGATGGGCTCCCACGACGACTTCCTCGGCGCCTACGACCTTGTCCGCGACGGTCGCGCGCGCATCCACATCGACCGTGTGTTCCCACTGAGCGAGATCCGCGCCGCGCACGAACGGCTCGAAGCCGGCGAGCAGCTCGGCAAGATCGTCCTCTCGATCCCCGGCTAGGGACGAGGGCGACGCCCGCCTCGCCCCTACTTGCGTTCGCCCCGTCGACGAGCCGCTGGGGCTGACACCGAGCCGCTGCCTCCCCGCACGGGGGAGCGGTCGACCGTTCAGCCGACGGTGAAGATGCAGCAGCTCGCGAGGATCGCGACGAACTGCCGCAGCAACCGGGTGAACCGCCCGATCACGCGCGCCGCCCGATCGACCGAGCTCTTGCGAAGCCGCGCCTGATTAACGCCGCGTACGCGCGATGCGATGCCCGCGCGCGGTTGACGTCAGCCGCCACACGGGCGGCGTGATCGTACGATCACCAGTACGCGCCGCCGTGGATGACGAGGAGCGGATCCGGCGTCGGCGACTTCAAGGCGCGAGTTCCTACCCGAACCCGAGGATGAACTTGGCGTCGTCCGACATCAGGTCGGGTGTCCAAGGCGGGTCGAACGTCAGCTCGACCTCCACGGACTCAACGCCAGGCAGAGCCGCGACCGCGTCGTGGATGCTCTCCTGGATCATTGCCCCGGCCGGGCAGCCCATCGAGGTAAGCGAGTGAATGACCTTCACCTTCGGCCCGTCGATCTCGGCGTCGTAAAAGAGGCCAAGCTCCACAATGTCCATCCCGAGCTCGGGATCCTCGACACCGTGCAGCGCTTCGACGACATCATCCTTAGCAACCATGGATCGAGTGTAGCCGCCGCCTGTTAGGTGCGGACGAGGCGCTCTGCCCCACTGAGCACGATGTCGAGCACGTCGCCGATCGCCTCGTCGAGCGAGCCGCTTGCGATAACTGGGACATCAAACCGCCTCGCGCGATCGAGAATCGCGTCTTGCAGCGCGCGGATCTCCGGCAGCCCGTCGAGGTACTTCTCCAGCGGGCGCAGGCCGTCGGTCGCGAAGTCGCGCACCCAGAAGCGGCTCCAATGCACGTCCTCGTCCTCGACCGCGAGCACGACGTGGACGACGAGGGCGTCGCGGTGCTCCACGCGCACCATCCCCGGGACGAGGTGCACGCCTTCGAGCACCATCGACCAACCCTCTGTGAGCGCGCGCTCGACCGCCGCCTCGGCGCCAACGAGAACGTTGCGCGTCTGGTCGAGGAAGCCGAGGAGCGTCGCGTCGCCCGACTCTTCCTCCTCGGCTCGCGTGAGTGCGAGCTGTGCTTCGAAGCTCGAGTAATGCACCGACGGCATCAGCTCGCGTGAGAACAGCGCGCGCATCGTCTGGCGGATGAAATCGGTCGAGGTGACTCGCGTGATGCCGAGGCGATGCGCGATCTCGGTCGCGACCGTGGACTTGCCGGTGCCGGTCGCGCCGCCGACGAGGAGCACGATCGGGAGATCAAGCTCGCGCAGCAGCTGGAGACGCCGCAGACGCTGCATCGTGCGGCTTGCTTGTCGTTCCCCGAGAACTTCGGCGGCGAGCTCGGCGAGCTTGTCGAGATCGAGCCGGTCGGCACCGCGTTCGAGCATCTCGGCGTCCGCGCGACGGGCCAGCTCGTAGGCGCGCGTCAACGTCAGGCCGGTCGCGGCAAGCGCGCGCGCCATCAGGCCCTTCGACCACGGCGGGCTGTTTTCGCCGCCAAGCGGCAGCTCCGGGAGGTAGCGGCGCTCGCTCACGCGACCACCTCGGCTCGGACTGCTACCTCTGCGGCCAGCCGACGCAGCTCGATGTCGAGATCTGGCTGACCGGGGAGCGCGATAACGTCATTGGCCGCAAGGACTACTTCTACCCCACGCTCGAGCGCAGCCTCGACGACGACGTCAATCGCGGCCGCCTTCAGCTCGACGACGAACAGCTCGGCTTCGATACGCGTGAATTCCTCGTGCAAGCGCGCGCGGTCGGCGAGCGCGCCCGAGACGTGGACTACCTCCGCTCCGTGAGTCTCGGTCAGGTGGGCGGCTATTCGCTCGTGCGCCGACGCAGGAGCCGTGCCGAAGTACGCGACGCGGCGACCCGCTACCGAGCTGGCTGGGCGCGGCCGCAAGACCGTGGCGATAATTGGCACGCCCGGGCGGACGATCTGCCCGATCGCGCGACACAACGCCTCGGCGCCGTCCTCGGCCATCGTCACGACAACGAGATCGGCGAGGCGCAGCCGGTAGTCGTTGAGATATCCAGTTGAAACCTCGACTGGCTGATGCGCGCCGACGACGACGATCCGACGGCCCACATCGACGGGCGGCAGCGCGGCGCCACTGCCGTCGAACACGACAAGATCAGGGCCGAGCGCTGCGGCAACCTCCGCGCCTTCGATCACATTGGAGGTGAAGACCGCGCCCGCCAAGCCGCCGCCGGCTCGCCGACAGCCGACAGTTGGAACTCCAGCGAGCGCTGCCGTCTCGAGATGATCCGACGCCGCGTGTCGCCCGGCTCGCGAAAGCGCGATCAGGTCGTCGAGGGTCGGCTGCACTTCGACGACCTCCGGCTCGGCGGGCCCGCCCCGCCCCATCGCGACGACCACAACCGAGCGATCCCGCGAAAGTGTCCGCGCAACGTGGCCCGTTACAGCCGTCTTGCCGACCCGCTTGCCAGTTCCGACCACCGCGAGCGACGGAACCGCAAACGGCGCGAACACAGGCGGGTCGAAGCGGAAGTCGGCGCCCTCGTACGGAAGCCCGAGCGCCAGCGCGCGACTCGCCAGAGCAAACCGCGCAACCGGCCCGAGCACGGGCTCATCCGAGAGATCGACGACAACGTCAGGCGCGTAGTCGGCGACCGCGGCCTCGAGCGTCGCCACCAGCGGCACGCCGTAGCTCTCGCCGCCGCGCAGCTTCTCGGTCCCGCTCACGACCACCGCGGCGACAACGTCGTACGGCAGCTCGGCAAGCGCCTCGCGCACGACATCCGCGTAGTGCTCGCCGTCGATGACCGCAACAGCCCTCATCCGCGGGTCGTCACCTCGCGCTCGATCCGGCCGGTGTACTTCTCGTACTCGAGCGTGTCGGTCGAGAACTGGATGATCCGCTCCTGCCCGTGGAAGGGATGCCTCCGCCAGATATCGACGTGTCGGCCCGTGACCTCGATCACGTTGTAACAAGGCCGCGTGTGGCCCCTCAGCCGCAGCGACGAGACCGTGCCGGTGTTGACGACGAAGAGGTTCTCGAGCCGCCACGCGTACGGGACGTGCTTGTGGCCGGAGAGGACGAGGTGCACGCCGGCGCGCTGCAGGCACTCGATCGCGTCGCCCGCGTCATAGACGACGTTCCGCTCGCGCCCCGTGCCCGGCACGGGCAGCAGATGGTGGTGGAGAACGAAGATCCGGAACTCGGACGGCTCGGCGGCGAACTGCTCCTCGATCCAGCGGTAGCGGCCGCGTCCGATCTGGCCATGGTCGAGGTCGGGCTCGGTTGAGTCGACCGCGACGACCGTGACGCCGTTCTTCCGCAGCACCGAGTTCCGCTCGCCGAAGTGCTCTTCGAAATGGACGTAGCCGACGTTGCGCGAGTCGTGGTTCCCCGGGACGACGACGACCGAGTCGCACTCGATCCGGTTGAGGTACTGGCGCGCGAGCAGGTACTCGTGCTTGAACCCGAAGCTCGTCAGATCGCCGGAACAGATGACGATGTCAGGCTGCAGATCGTTGATCTCGCCGATCGCGCGCTCGAGCAGGTTCGGCTCGAAATGCTGCTCACCGCAATGCAGGTCGGAGAGATGCGCAATCGTCATCCGGCCGTCTGGGTCTGCCATGCGGGAAGTCTAGGCGCGATCATGCGCCGGCACGGAACTCGGAAGGGTTCAGCACTCCGGTCACTAGGTCGTTGCTAGTTGCCCCCGTCTTGATCGACCTCGAGCCGCATGAGCATTTGGGTCACGACGTAGGTCAGCATCACGACTCCGACAGCTACTTCTGCCAGCAGTACGGTCGACGACCTGATGGCATTGCCGGTCGGTATGCGCACAAGCGGCTCGCAGCAGAGTGCTGCTGCGGTAACGACCGCGCCGTGCCACGCGCGATGAACCCGCCATCGCTGTCCAAACCACGCGAACAACGGCCCACTCACCACGCCACCGATGAAGACGCCGCCCTCGCTCCGAACGAATGCCCCAATGGTGGCTGCGCTCAGGTGAGCGTTTTCGACCGGGCTGAGCGTCATCAGGCCGTATCCGATCAGCGCCGCGTACGTACACCCGATCCCGAGAAGCGCTGCCCGCCTCGGTTCCGGCTGCGTACAGCCAGCCAGGAACGCCAGCACCAGCCATGGAGCGGAGAGCAAACTCACGTCCGCCATCCACGGATGCATCGAGAAACTGCCGAGATATTGGTCGGCTGCCCCAAAGAGCGCCGCGACGAGTAACGCGAAGGCGGTGACCATCCGCCGTAGGGTGACACAAGGCTCACCTGCCGGCACTCGCACGAGCGGAAACACCCGGTTAGGAGTCGATCATCCGTTCCCAGCGCTCTTCGATGCGCCCGGTTTTCCAGATCGCGACCGAGAGCGCCCACGTCGCGGCGAACATGGCGAGTACCACGTAGCCGAGCTTCCCGAAGTCGAGGTTGTTCAGCCCGCTCCAGAAACCTTCATCGAGGTTGAACTTCGTCGAGACAACCTGCAATAGCTCGATCGTGCCGACGGCAAGCGCCACGAAGACCGAGAGGCTCGTGACCGTGATGTTGTAGTAGACCTTGCGCACCGGGTTCGAGAACGCCCAGCCGTACGCGTGGCTCATGAACGCGCCGTCAGCCGTGTCCATCAGCGACATGCCCGCGGCGAACAGGAAAGGCAGCGAGAGCACGGCGAGGAACGGCACATGCTTCGTCGCGACACCTGCCGAGATCGCGAGCAGGCCGACCTCGCTCGCGGTGTCGAAGCCGAGACCGAAGAGGATGCCGAGCGGATACATCTTCCAGCTCTTGTCGATCCGGTCGCCGAGCCGCTTCAGGAAGAAGCGGTTCATCAGGCCGCGATCGAGCAGCCGCTGCTCCAGGCGCTCTTTGTCGTACTCGCCGCGGCGCATCTCGCGGAAGACGCGGACGATGTCGAGCAGCACGACCAAGTTGAGCAGGCCGATGATCCAGAGGAACGTCCCAGAGACACCGGCGCCGACGTAGCCGCCCCAGTCCTGGAAGCTCGGGATCTTCGACTTGACTGTGGCCGCCGCAACCGCGAGCCCCGTCACCAGCGAGAAGACGACAGTCGAATGGCCGAGGGAGAAGAAGAAGCCGACACCGAGCGACCGCTTGTCCTCCTGCAGGAACTTGCGCGTGGTGTTATCGATCGCCGCGATGTGGTCGGCGTCGAAGGCGTGCCGCAGGCCGAAGGTGTAGGCAAGCGTGCCGAGGCCCGCGAGCGCCGGGTTGTGCCGCGAGTAGTAGATGAAGAGGCCCCAACCAGCGATGTGCAGGAACGCGATCACCGAGCCGAAGCCCGCGAGACGCAGCCATTCAGCGGGCGACAGGATCTTCGTCCAGGCGCGCCAGCCATTGGCGGTTTGCAATGTCTCCCTGTCCTCGCTGGCGTGCGTGCTCATCTCAGGCTCCTCGGTCGGGCGGCTGCGGTCAGGGCTTGTTCGCCCGGTGTGCCGAACCGGTTCACAGGACTTTCGGGAAGGCCCGGACGGTCATCAGGAGGCCGAGACCGAAGATCACGAGAGCGCTGATCGCTGGCAGCGCGCGCACGAAGCGGCCTTCGAAGCTCATCCGGCTGAACGCGCGACGCGCACCGATCGCGACCAGGCCGATTCCGCTGACGGTCGCTGCGAGGCCGAAGCTGAACGCCAGGATCAGGACGAGACCGAACGCGACTCGGTGCAGCGAGATTGCCGCGAGCAGGACGACCAGCGCCGACGGGCACGGCAGGATCCCGCCCGAGACGCCGACCGCGACGATGCCGCGCCAGCCGGTTCCCTCCTCCGGGACATGGCTATGGCCGTGCCCATGGTCATGATCATGCGAGTGATCGTGGTCGTGCGAATGGTCGTGATCGTGGTGGTGATGGCCGTGCGCGACCGTCGGCTTCGGGCGCCGCCAGGCGAGCGCCCGCGACCGTAGAACAGCCATGCCGACCGCGACAACCGTCAGCGCCGAGGCGAGGTTCAGCCACGGGTACAGCGTCTCCGGCACGACGAATTGCGAGAGGGCCAGCGTGATCAGCCCGAGCGCGAACACGCCGATCGTATGTGTCACAGTGACGATGCCTCCGAGCGCCAACGCGTGCCGCGCCTTGCCGCGCGAGCCGACAAGGTACGCGCCGACGATCGACTTCCCGTGCCCCGGGCTCAGCGCGTGGACGGCGCCCCAGAACGCAGCGATCAGCAGCGCGACGAGGACGAAGCCGAATGAGAGATCGTGCTTGCCGATCAGCGACGTGAACGAGCCGTCGTACTTCCGCACGGTGACGGGCGCGTTCAGCTCCTTCGCGTCGAACAGCGCCGGCACGACGCCGGCGGCGGTGCCCGGAACGAAGCTGGCAGTCGCTGAGGTGATGTCGAGCGCGCTGTGCAGCAGGTTCTTCGGGTACGCGCGCAGGCGGTCGCTCACACTCGCCGCGGGCGCGCTGGAGGTCGCGATGCGAGCGCCGTTGTCGGCCCGCACGACGATCTCGCGCCAGCCGATCCGGTCGGGGAAGTTCCCGTCGCGCAGCGCGATCGGCGCTGTCGATCCCGCGCCGGCGCCGTAGACGACCTCGAGCCGCGTCGTGTGCAGGCCGCCGACGCCGTTCGGGAACGCGATCGCGTGGCGCAGCGGCGTTAGCGCGCGCGGCGAGCCGCCAACAGTGAGCTTGAGCTCGTTGCCGAGCTGTCGCGCGAGCTGCGTCGCGTAGCCGTCGTTCCCGCGCTTGGTCGCGTCGTCACGCGCCTGGAACGTCGGGATCTCGGCGAGATCGAGGACGTAGAGGACGTAGATCTGCTTGCCCGACGCGACGACCTCGGCGTAGCGGTTCGTCGTGAAGTTGCCGAGCGGATGCGCCTGCGCGACGACCGGCAGAGCGAGCGCGACCAGGGCCGCGACGATGACGAGCAGCTTCTTCATGAGACGGACCTCCGGGCGATCGGTGCGAAGCGCACCGAGAAGTTGGGATTCAGGGCGAGCGCTCGCGCGAACCAGGTGCGAGCCGCGGCGGTGCTGCCGAGGCACTGCTCGATCGTGCCGCGGTGGAAGTAGAAGAGCGAGTCGTGCGTGCCGAGCCGCAGCGCGCGCGTCGACCAAGGCAGCGCTTCAGCGCAGTGGCCGCCGCGGGCGAGCGCCCACGCGAGCGTGTCGTCGCCGAGGATCGACGGGCGAAGGGCGCGTGCTTTCCGCGCCAGCGAGATCGTTCCAGCGGGATCAAGCGAGTGATCGGCCCGGTAGATCGCGGTCTCGAGATCGACCTTGACGCCGTTCACGCCGAGCAGGCGCTGGATCACGCGTACCGTGGCCTGCTGCTCGAGCGCGAGGCGCGGCTGACCAGCGCGAACGTAGAGATCGCCGAGCTGCCCGACGAACTGCGGCAGCGGGATCGCGTCGACCGCGCGCTTCTCGAGAGCAATCGCCCGCCGGAAGTGCCCGCGCGCAGCTTCGACCGGCACGAGCGCGTCCAGTGCATAGACGTAGCCGGGGAAGATCTGCAGCGCGTTGCCGTACAGCCGCTTCGCCGCCCGACCGTCGCCGCGCATCCAGTACAGCTTCCCGAGCTGCACCGAGGCCCAGGCGTACCCCTCGCGATCGCCGGCCGCGGCGTCAAGCGCCATTCGCATCGCCGTGATCGCGCCTGGCAGGTCGCCGCTCAGCTCGCGCGCATACGAGACGCGCGCATACGAGGAGAGGTTCGGCTTGAGGTCGACCATCTTCTGGAATGCGGCGAAGGCCTGCGGGTAGCGGCCGAGCTCGAGCAGTGCATCGCCTTCGATCCCGTACGGATTCGAGCTGTACGGGGCGAGCTGGATCGCGAGCCGGCCGAGGACGAGCCCGCGGCCGAACTCGTGACGCGTCAGCGCGAGCGAGCCCAGGCCCTGGATCGTGAGCGCGTCGTTCGGGCTCAATTGTCGCGCGTTACGAAGCGCGTGCGCGGCGAGCGGCAGGAACGACGAGTCGCCCGTCTCGCGCCAGCGCTGCTCGTAGGCGAGCCCGAGCGTGGCGAGCGACTTCACGTCGCGCGGATTGCGCTGGATCTTGACCTCGAGCCGGCTGACGAGGCCAGCGGTCCCGCCTCCGGCGAGCCCGAATCCTGCGAGTGCCCTAACGGGCGCAGCAGCGGGCGCATCGGGGCTGGCCGCGGGAGACGTCGCAAGCGCACCGCCGAGCAGCAGCGCAACAACGGCAACAAGTGCCGCCGCGCCTGCTACTACGAGTCGTCTGCGCCTGATCATGTGTCCTCTGCCCGTTGAAGCATTCGGCGCTCATTCGCACCAACCGCCAAACCGGTTCGGGTCGGACAGGATCGAATCGGCACTATGGTCGGATGACCGGTCTTTCCGACCCGCTTTCGCCGGACCAGCAACGCGTTGTTGACTTGGTCGGCGCGGCTTTCCTCGGGTTGGGGAACGAATGGCCCGTGTTCGACTACGTCGAAGGCGTACTCGACAGCGAGAGTAAAGACGCGTGGTCGATTCTCCAGACCTTTCCCGAGATCAGCGGCTGGCACTACGGCGCTGTCCACTGGCTTCGCGGCGCTGCCGGGATGCAACCTTCACCCGAAACACCGATAGGCCTGACCGTCGTCGGGCTCTCGAACTGCGCACCGCTCAGGCAGCACGTCGATACGTTCTTCTTCCTTGTTGACTTCTTGACGAACCGCCGGAAGCAGACCCCTCCGACACCGCAGCAGCCGCGTCAACTCACGGTCACAAGCGACGATTTTGCCGTAGCTTGGAAGGCGTCGCGCCGCCTCGAACCACCTGCGACTCGACTAACCCTCGATCCACCGCGGGGTGGGTCGAGTCTATCCGGTGGTGACGCAAGAATGACCTCCTGAGCGGGGCTTTTCCAGGCTGTGCGTGCAGCCGGGGCCCTGCAGAGGAGGTCACCCTGTTGGTGCATGATGACGGGCCTGTC
>JANYJX010000113.1 GCA_025358355.1 Actinomycetes bacterium
ACCCCCGCGGTGGATCCAGGTTGAGTCGTGGAGCACGTGTTGTCCTGTTTACAGCACTGGCGGTGGCGGGACTTGCCGCAGGAATCTTCGTACCGGGCAGCGGGGCCAGCTCCAAGGCGTCGCACGCGGCATCCCAGTCGAAGGCGACAACCCACGTGACCGTCACCGCGACCGAATTCAAGTTCAGGCTGTCGAAGCGCAGCGCTCCCACGGGGACGGTGATCTTCACCGTCACCAACAAGGGCAAGATCTCCCACAACTTCAAGATCGCCGGGAAGAAGACTCCGCTGCTCGCGCCCGGGCACTCCGCGACGCTGCGGGTCAGGTTCTCGAAGAAGGGACGGTATCCCTACCGCTCGACCGTTTTCGGCCAGGCAGCGGCCGGCATGAAGGGCGTCTTCTCGGTGGTCGCGCCCACGCCCACGCCCACCCCCACCACCACAACCGCCCCGGCGCCCCAGACAACCGCTCCGTACGCTCCACCGACCGGGCCGGTCGGTACGGCCAACACGACCGTCACCGTCGTACTGTCCGACAACGTTTTCCCGGGCAACATCGCTCTCTCCCAGACGACGATGCCGTCGGGCAAGGTCACGTTCGTGATCACGAGCAAGTGCCGGGATTCCTGCAGCTTCGACCTCGTGGGCGTCAAGGCGGGCGCGTTGCTCAACCCGGGCGAGGCGGAGACGTGGACGGTCGCGCTACCCGCGGGCATCTACGACTACCACTGCGACGTGTCCCCTACTGGCATGAAGGGGTCGTTCACCGTCACGCCCTGAGCGGCGCGACGCCCTCAGGCGTCATTCCCGCATTGTGCAGCCGGCCGGGATCTCACGTGGGTGGGGCGAACCTCGCATACTGGGTCGATGATTTCGCGACTCCGACCACGCCGCGTTGTGTCGTGTTTGATCTTCGCGGCCCTGGCACTATCTGTGACCGCCACGGCTGGTTCGGCGTCGCCACCTCGGCTGCCGGCGTTCGGGGGGTGCTCGGCCTCGGAGCCTTACGTCCGACCGCGAGACATCCTCGTGGCGTGCGGTGACGGAGGCCAATGGCTGTTCGGCATCCGCTGGTCCTCGCGGACCGGAACGCAGGCGCTCGGTCGCGGGACGCTTTCGCAGAACCTCTGCGTGCCCTACTGCGCCGTTGGCAAGCGGGTGAACTTTCGCGTTTCCGTTCGGCTCTTCCGCCCGCGCGTCTGCTTCAACGGGCGCACCGAGTTCACGCGAATGGCGAGGCGCCTTCTTGGCAAGCCTCGCCCTCCCGTGGTGGCCACGACGGAGACACTGGCCGTTCCGTTCGAGCCGGGCCTCGGAGCCGGTTGCCCCTAATGCTGTTTGAGCCTTCAAGTCACGAGCCGCTGATCTCGCGCCTTTGGGGCGAGAGTCGCGTGCGGTCGGCGATCGCTGCCATCGTCGCCGACGCCGAGAGTGCCTTCGACGAGCGCGAGCTGTGGCTGGGTCATCCGCTCGACCTGGATGGCGGGCCACTCGCGCGGGTGGCGTCGCTCTACCTGGGCGCGTCGGGTGTGATCTGGGCGCTGCACGACCTCGCTCGCGCTGGGGCGGCCGAGCTCCAACGCGACTGGCCGCAGGTTGCACTCGGCTTGGTCGAGCAGTACTCGGCGACGCCCGACTTTCAGGATCTCGTCGATGGCACCGTTCCATCGCTGTGGATGGGTGAGGCGGGGATTCTGCTTGTCGCGCACATTCTGGCGCCGGCCGCGAGTCAGGAGGATCGGCTGCTCGAAGTCGTGCGTGCGAACGAGGCCAACCCGACGTGGGAGCTGATGTGGGGCTCGCCGGGGACGTTGATCGCGGCGCAGGTGATGCACGAACGGACCGGAGCGGAGCACTGGCTCGCGGCGTGGCGCGCGTCCGCGGATCGCCTGTGGGCGGAGTGGCGCGACGATCTCTGGCTGCAGGATCTCTACGGGAGCAAGCAGCAGATCCTCGGGCCGGCGCACGGCTTTGTCGGCAACGTCCTCGCGCTTGCGGGCGGCGGTCTTCTCGACGACGCGCGCCGCCGGGAGCTCGGGCAGCGCACCGTCGTGACGCTGACGAAGTACGTCCGCCGCGAGGATGGGCTCGCGCAGTGGCCGGCCTCGTTGCAGCCGTCCCGGTCGCCTGCGATCCGAACCCAGTGGTGCCACGGCGCGCCCGGAATCGTCGCCTCGCTCGCTTCGGTCGCGCCGCACGACGAGCAGCTGACCGAGCTCCTTCTCGGCGGCGGCGAGCTCACGTGGCAAGCCGGCCCGCTCGCGAAGGGCGCCAACCTCTGCCACGGCACCGCCGGCAACGGCTACGCCTTCCTGAAGCTGTTCGAGCGCACGGGCGACGAGCTATGGCTCGAACGGGCGCGCGGCTTCGCGATGCACGCGATCGAGCAGGTCGAGCGCGCGACCGCCGCGCACGGCCGCGGCCGCTACTCCCTCTGGACCGGCGATCTCGGAACCGCCCTGTACCTCCAAAGCTGCCTCGCGGCCACCGCAGCCTTCCCGACGCTGGACACGTTCTAGTCGCTGGCTAGCCGGCGGCGCGATCACCGTAAACTCCCGCCGTGGCGTCGCCTGCTTCCGACCTGCGCGAGTGGATCGCACTCCTCGAGCGCGAAGGCGAGCTCGTCCGCGTCTCCGCCGAGGTCGACCCGGACCTCGAGATCACCGAGATCGTCGATCGAACGGTCGCAGTCGGCGGCCCGGCGCTCCTGTTTGAGAACGTCAAAGGCTCGCGCCTCCCGCTGCTGATCAACCAGTTTGGGACGGAGAAGCGCATGTGCCTCGCGTTCGGCGTCGAGCGACTGGACGACGTGGCGCAGAAGCTCGAAAGCGTGCTCGAGATGCAGCCGCCGCAAGGTCTCGTCGACAAGGTGCGCAGCCTCGGCAAGCTGAAGTCGATCGCCGACTCGATGCCAAAGGACGTGTCGAAGGCGCCGTGCCAGGAGATCGTCCTCACCGGCGATGACGTCGACCTCGACGCGCTGCCGATCATGCGCTGCTGGCCCGGTGACCCGGCCCCGTTCATCACGCTCCCCGCGGTCATCACCCAAGATCCGAACACGCGCGTCCGCAACGTCGGCATGTACCGGATGCAGAAGATCGACCGCCGTTCGACCTTCATGCACTGGCAGATCCACAAGGACGGCCGCGCCGACTTGCTCGCCTCGCCGGACGGGACGATCCCCGTTGCCGTCGCGATTGGCCTCGACCCGGTCACCGCCTACTCTGCCTCCGCGCCACTGCCGAAGCACATCGGCGAATTCATGGTCGCGGGCTTCCTCAAGGGCTCGCCGGTCGAGCTCGTCCAGTGCAAGACGATCGACCTGCAGGTTCCCGCGAACGCCGAGATCGTGCTCGAGGGAACAGTGTCGCGCGACGACGTTGGCATCGAGGGGCCATTCGGCGACCACACCGGTTACTACACGCCCGCCGAGGAGTTCCCGATCTTCCGGATCAGCGCGATCACGATGCGCCGCGACGCGGTCTACGCGTCGATCGTCGTCGGCATGCCGCCAGCCGAAGACGAATGGCTCGCGAAGGCGACCGAGCGGATCTTCCTGCCGGCGATCCGGATGAGCGTGCCCGAGAT
Source organism: Actinomycetes bacterium (assembly GCA_025358355.1). Lineage (GTDB taxonomy): Bacteria > Actinomycetota > Thermoleophilia > Gaiellales > Gaiellaceae > Gaiella. The sequence goes on from JANYJX010000113.1 coordinate 3,588, forward strand.
CGTCGACTATGACCTGCCCGCCGCCGGCGCGTTCCACGGCTGCGTGATCGTCTCGATCCGCAAGCGCTTCCCCGGCCACGCGCGCAAGGTGATGCACGCGGTTTGGGGTCTCGGTCTGCTCTCGCTCTCGAAATCGGTCGTCGTCGTCGACGAGCACGTCGACGTGCACGACTACGAGCAGGTCTTCTTCCAGGTCTGCGCCAACGTCGATCCGAAGCGCGACATCGAGCTCGCCGAAGGCCCGCTCGACCAGCTCGACCACTCGCCGACGCTGCAGTCGTACGGCGGCAAGATCGGCTTTGACGCGACTGCGAAAGGCCCAGCCGAAGGTGCGAGAGAGTGGCCCGAGCCGATCGCGATGAGCGACGAGATCCGCGCGCTTGTCGACGGCCGCTGGGCCGAGTACGCGATACCTGCGCCGTCCGTCTCCTCGATCGGTAAGAATGGCGCCCGCAGGCGCGGCTTGCGGCAGCTGGTACGTCGTTGACACAAGCGAGAGCAGAGCAGTTGAATGGCGGGCGGGTTCTGAGTTGAGTTCACCTAACGACAAACCACACGTTCCGGCACCGAGCCTCTGGCCGGTCGGCTTTGCGATCGGCATCGTCTGCCTGCTCCTCGGGCTCGTGCTCGGCAGCTGGCCCATCGTCGCCGTCGGTGCTGTGCTCGCGATCGCGTTCGGCTACCTCTGGGTGCGCGACGTCACGCGCGACATGCGCCCGAAGGAAGCGCCCGCGCCCGGCACCGATGTCGCGCCAAGCGCGCCGGCAGCCGAGGCCACCGAGGAACTTCCAGGATTCAGCCGGTCGATCTTCCTCGAGACTGCGACGCTCGGCATCGGCGGCGTGATCGGCGGCCTCGTGACGCTGCCGGTGCTCGGCTTCGCCGTCCTCCCCGCGTTCGAGAGCCACAAGGCGAAGGATGTCGACCTCGGGCCGATCACGAACTTCCCCGAGGGCTCGTTCGTCGTCGCCACCTTCCTCGAGGACCCGAGCCAGGGCGAGGTGTCGCGCAAGACCGCGTTCATCCGCAACAACGGCCTTACCGCCGTCAAGGGCAAGCAGGAGCCGAGCTTCACGATCATCTACAGCCGCTGCGCCCACCTCGGCTGCCCGGTGCAGCCGGGTGGTCTGCTGCAGGACGCCGAAACGAAGCAGTTGGCTCCGGTGAAGGGCGACCCGGTCAAGCTGATCCCGGTGAAAGGGCTGTCGAATTTCGCCTGCCCCTGTCACGGCGGGGCATACGATCCCGAAGGCAACCGCGTCGCTGGCCCGCCCGTGCGTGCACTCGACCGCTTCGCCTACTCGATCGTCAACGGCAATCTCATGCTCGGCACCCTCTACTCGGTCGGGCATGTCGAGGGGACGGGCGCCGACGCGAAGATCTCGCGCTACACGTCTGCCTCGCCGGGCGTCCATGTTGATGGGATCGAGCGCTGGCTCTACCCGATCCCGGTGCCGGGCCGGTAACGCGCGATGGCTCCGAAGTCAGCCCGCAGACGGCAGCTCGAGGCGGCGGCGCTCTACCCGCTCGACTGGGTCGAGGAGCGCACCGGGCTCGTCGGCGGCATCAAGTACTTCCTCTTCCGGCACGTCCCGCGTGACACCAACTGGATGCAGACGCTCGGCGCGGCGACGCTGACGGCGTTCCTCGTCCAGACGGTCACCGGCGTCTTTCTCGCGATGTACTACAAGCCGGATCCGCAGAACGCGTACTCGTCGATCCAGCACATCACCCATGAGGTCACGCTCGGCTGGCTCGTCCGCGGCATGCACAAGTGGGGCGCCAGCGTCTTCATCATCCTGATGTTCTTCCACATGGCGCGTGTGTTCCTGTTCGGCGCCTATAAGTACCCGCGCGAGCTGAACTGGATCGTCGGCTCGCTGCTGCTTGTACTTGGGATGCTCGAAGGCTTCACCGGCTACCTGCTGCCGTGGGATCAGACGGCGTACTGGGCGACCGCGGTCGGAATCAACTTGAACGCGACGGCGCCGTTCCTCGGGCCGTTCCTCGCCAACTTCTTGCAGGGTGGCGCGCAGATCGGGCCTGACACGATCGCCCGCTTCTACTCGTTGCACATGCTCCTGATTCCCGGTGGCCTGATCGGGTTGATCGTGCTGCACATGTACCTCGTCGTTCGGCTCGGCGTGACGTCGCCGCCGTGGTCGCCGACTGCCGCCGGCCGTGAGCGGCCTGACGAGTCGAAGCCCGAAGGCGCACGCCAAGGGCTGATCCGCTCCGGCGACGGCCAGGACGAGGGTCACTGACATGGCCGAGTCGAAGCTCAAGCGCACCCAGCGCGAGAACCACAAGCGCTACAAGGAGGACGTCAAGCGCGAGGGGAAGCCGTTCTTCCCGTACGCGATGTTCCACGACACGATCATGGCGCTCGTCGTCGTCCTGGTGATCATCGCACTCGCCTGCGTCTGGTACTTCACGGCGAAGCACGCGAAGGATGGCGTCGGCGCCCTCGGCCCGCTGACGTCCGCGAAAGCCGACCCGGGCACGACGAGCTTCGTGCCGCGCCCCGACTGGTTCTTCTACTTCCTCTTCTACCTCCTCCGCGTCTTCAAGTGGCCGGACTCGGTGTTCCTCGGCACTGTCGGGATTCCGACGATCCTCCTCGTCCTCCTGATCGGGCTGCCGTTCTACGACCGGCGGACCGAGCGGCGGCTGCTGCGCCGGCCGGTGGCGATCGTGACCGCGATCCTCGTCGTGCTCTCGATGGGCGTGCTCACGTGGAAGGGCGCAATCGCGAAGGAGTCGGTCGGTGCGGAGAACGTCCAGTTCGTGCCGGCGTGGGCGAAGAAGCAGGGGTTCGAGGACAACGCGAAGGCGGTCGCAGGCGCCAAGGTGTTCGCGTCGCTCACGTGCATGACGTGCCACGCGTACCTCGGCGCCGGTTCCTCGGGGCCAGGCCCCGACTTGTCGGCGATCGCGAAGGGCGGGCGTGGTGCGCAGGGCTTCGCCGACTACGTGGCCCAGCCGTCGAAGTTCGGCAACAACGTCATGCCCGCCTTCGCCGACATCGGCGCGGATAACCTGGCCGCGCTCGGGGAGTTCCTGAACGCCTCCAAGGGCGCCACGGCCACCAAGAAGTAGGCGCGCGGCGGCTCGCCAGAGAGTCGCTACGCTCAGGCACGTGCGCGTCTTCCTCGGCGTCACCGGTGCCTCCGGTGCTCCCTACGCGGCACGGCTCCTCGAGTCGCTCGTCGGTGCCGGCTGTGACGTTGGCTTGACGGTTTCCGCCGCCGGCATCCAGGTGCTCGGGACCGAGCTGTACGGCGACCCAGCGCTGCCGCGCGACGAGGTGCTCGACCGTTTTGCCGGCCATCTCGGCGCAGCGGTTACGACGTACGGGATCCAGGACTACTCGAGCCCGTACGCGAGCGGCTCGGCCAAGGTGGACGGCTATGTCGTGTGCCCGTGCTCGATGTCGACCGTCGGCACGCTCGCGACCGGCGCGATGGCGAACCTCATCCACCGTGCAGCATCGGTAGCGCTGAAGGAACGGCGCAAGCTCGTGCTCGTGCCGCGCGAGACGCCGCTCTCGTCGATCCACCTGCGCGGCCTTGCGACGCTGAACGACGCCGGCGCAGTGATCCTCTTTGCGGCGCCCGGCTTCTACCACGGTGCCAAGACGGTCGACGATCTCGTCGACTTCATAGTCGCGCGCTGCCTCGACCAACTCGGCATCGACCATTCGCTGACTGCGAGATGGGGCCAGTGACCCACGAAGCCGGCACGCTCGAGCCAGACGCCGTGCGGTCGATGTTCGATCGGATCGCGCCCGCGTACGACGCGATGAACCGCGTGATGACGGTGGGGCTGGATCAGCGCTGGCGGCGGCTGGCGGTGGAGTTCGTAGTGCAGCCGGGCGATCGTGTTCTTGACGCCTGTTGCGGCACCGGCGATCTCGCACTCGAAGCCGAGCGGCAAGGGGGCCAGGTTATTGGCCTCGACTTCTCGGAGCGGATGCTCGAACGCGCGCGCAGCAAGTCCCAGACCGTGGAATGGCTCCAAGGCGACCTGTTGGCGCTGCCGTTCGAGGACGGGTCGTTCGACGCGGCGACGGTCGGGTTCGGCGTGCGCAACGTCGCCGACCTCGAGCTGGGACTGCGCGAGCTACGACGCGTGCTGCGCCCAGGGGGACGTCTGGCGATACTCGAGATCACGCAACCACGCGGCCGGCTCAAGCCGTTCTTCGGACTCTGGTTCGACCGCGTCGTTCCTGTTCTCGGCAAGGTGATTCCTGGCGGACGCGCCTACGCGTACCTACCCGCGAGCGTGCGCCGGTTCCCGGGCGCGGAAGATCTCGCCGTCAAACTCGAACGCGCCGGCTTCGCCGCTGTCCGCTTCAAGCTCCTCGCCGGCACGATCGTCGCGCTTCACACCGGGACGGCATCGTGAGCAAAGCGGAGACAAGCACGTGACCAGCGCCGCGGCCACGCTCGAGATGGTGAACAGCGCGAGTGGCCTCGCCGACTACTTGGCCGCCGTCGAAGAACGTCTCGCGGTCGCGATCGCGAGTCATCCCGGCGTTGTCGCCGATGTTGGCGCCGACGCGTTGGCCGCTGGAGGCAAGCGGCTGCGACCTGCGCTGACCTTTCTCTCCGCACCCGCCGGCTTGCCCGCCTCGGTGGCGGCAGGCGTCGCGGTCGAGCTCGTGCATCAGGCAACGCTCGTCCACGACGACCTGATCGACGGCGCGCACGTTCGGCGCGGCCATGCCGCCGCCTGGACCTCGCACGGTGCAGCGGCCGCACGAGCAGCCGGCGACTACCTCTTCGCACGCGCCTTTGCCGAGCTCGCGGCGACGGGCGACCTGGCTGCGGTTGCGGTTCTCGCCGAGGCGTCGCTGGCGCTTGCTCGAGGTGAGGCGATGCAGCGGCGTCAACGCTACGACCCAGACACGGCGATCGACCGCTACCTCGAGCGATGCGCGCTGAAGACGGGGAAGCTGTTCGAAGCCGCGTGCGTGCTCGGCGGCGGCAGCGGCGAGTACGGCCTGCTGCTCGGCATCGCGTTCCAGATCGCGGACGACATTCTCGACTGCACCGGCGACACGATCGAGACCGGCAAGGTCCCAGGCATCGACCTGCGGGATGGGACGCCGACCCTGCCGCTGCTGCTTGCTGCGCAGCTCGACCCGGTCGTTCGCACCGCTCTCGCGGGCGGTCCGTTGGAAGGAGTGCTCGTACGCGTGGCGCAGAGTGGCGCCCTCGAACGGTCCAGGGAGGTGGCGCTCGACTATGCTAGGAAGGCGAGGGAAGCGCTGGACGGGCCTGGATCGTCGAGTGGGTGCCGCGCAGAGCTGGAAGCTCTCGCAGATGCCGTCGTGATCCGGACGGGCTGAGACCTATGGCAACCATCGAGATGCAAACGACGCTCGCGCCCGTCCGGGAGAAGGTCGAAGCCGGTGAACGGCTCGATCTCGAAGACGGCCTCGCGCTCCTCGAGTCGGACGATTTGCTCGAGATTGGCGAGCTGGCCGATCTCGCGCGGCGCCTGCGCGGCGGCACGGACGACGTCTTCTTCGTCCAGAACATGAACCTGTACCAGACGAATATCTGCCGCGTGAAGTGCAAGTTCTGCGCCTTCGCCGCCACGCAAAAGCAGGAGCAGGCGTACACGATCACCGCCGAGGAGCTTGTCGCCGACGCCGCGCACCAGCACGAGTTGTCCGGGTTCACCGAGATCCACATGGTGAACGGCGAGAACCCGCACATCAGCTTCGACTTCTACGTCGACACGATTCGCCAGTTGCACGCAGCGCTGCCGAGCGTCCATCTCAAGTGCTACACGGCGTCAGAGATCCACCACATGACGACGGTCTCCGGAGGGCTCACGCATGAGGAGGTGCTGCGCGAGCTGAAAGCAGCCGGGCTCGGCTCGCTGCCGGGTGGTGGCGCCGAGATCTTCGCCAATCGCGTACGCCAGCTCGTCGCGCCCGGCAAGGAGGATCCGGAGATCTGGTTCCACGTGCACGACACCGCGCACCGGATGGGGATGCCGACGCATTGCACGATGCTGTACGGGCATGTGGAGACCTATGAAGAACGGGTCGACCACCTGATTCGCCTGCGCGAGCAGCAGGACAAGACGGGCGGCTTCCTCGCCTTCATCCCGCTCGCGTTCCACCCGGAGAACACCGTTTTCGAGCGCCGCGGCTGGCGCCACACGACCGGCGCAGACGACCTCAAGATGCTCGCCGTCTCGCGGCTGATGCTCGACAACATCGAGCACATCAAGGCCTACTGGATCATGATGGGCATGCCGCTCGCCGCGGTCGGCCTGCACTTCGGCGCGAACGACGTGCAAGGCACGGTCGTGCGCGAGACGATCTTCCATGCCGCAGGCGCCGTGACGGAGACGGAGCAGAAGATCGACCAGCTCGTCCGCTTCGTGAGCGAGACGGGCCGCACGCCAGTGCAGCGCGACACCCTCTACAACGAGATCAGGCGATGGGCGTGAGCGTGGTCGGTACTTCGACCCGGCGACCTAACGCAGTACGCGGGCTGAGTTTGCTCGCCTTTATTCTTGCAGCCGGTGGCGTGATCGCAACGGTTGTAGTCGTGGCCGGTTCAGACGAGCATCCCTCGCGCGTTCTTTGGCCTCTAGTCTTCGCGCCGCTCATCTGCACCGCGGTTGCCGTGTCTGTACCGCGGCGGCCTGCGCGAATCTCGGCGGCGGTTGCCCTCGTGGCGTGGTGTGTGGTCGCTGCCGCATCTGTCGGCCTGTTCTTCGTTCCGGCTGCAGTCGTGGCTGTGGTTGCTGCGTTCCGACGCGGCGGTATGTCCTGATGCGGCTAGGGCGCATCTCCTACGTCAACATGGCGCCGGTCTTCTACCGGCTCGAGTACGAGGTGGACGAGGTCGTCGGCGTTCCGACCGAGCTGAACCGGATGTTGCTCGACGGCGAGGTCGATGTCGCACCGATCTCGTCGATCGCGTACGCGCGGAACGCCGAGCAGCTGCGGTTGCTGCCGCGGCTCTGCGTCTCATCCGAGGGCGCCGTCGACTCGATTCAGCTCGTCACGCGGCTGCCGCTCGGCCGCGTACGGACGATCGCGATCACGCCCGAGAGCGCGACGTCGGTCGTTCTCACGAAGGTGCTGCTGCCGCACGCCGAGCACGTGGCGATTGAAGAAGAGGCCGACGCCAAGCTGCTGATCGGCGATGCCGCGCTGAAGAGTGCGTTCGAGGATCCGACGCCGCATCACGACCTCGGTCGCCTCTGGCTCGAGCGCACCGGCCTGCCGATGGTGTTCGCCGTGTGGGCGGCGCCCGAGGAGCTGGCCGACCAGCTCGCCGACCTCGAGCACGCGCTCGTCGCGTCGGTTCGGCTCGCTCGCTCCGAGCCCGAGCGTCTCGCGACAGAGGCGAGCGAGCGCTACGGCTACCCGGCCGGGTTCCTGGCGCGCTACTTCGAGAAGCTCCGCTACTCGTTCGGCCCACGCGAGCGCGCTGGCTTCTACACCTTTCTCGAGATGGCCCGCGACGTCGGCGAGCTCGATCACGTCCCGGAGCTGCGCTTCACGCGCAGCGAGGTGCGCGCGTGACGGCAATCGCCACGTCGAGCTCAGCTGTCTCGCTCGCGCTCGAGAAGGCGCTCGACGGCGAGCGGATCAACGAAGAGGACGCCGCAGCGCTGCTCCGCTCACGTGACCTGGTGGCAGTGGGCCGTGTCGCGAACGAGCTGCGCAATCGCAAGGTCGACCCGACCCGCGTCACGTTCATCGTGGATCGGAACCTGAACTACACGAACATCTGCGTGACCGACTGCGACTTCTGTGCCTTTTACCGCTCGCCCGGCGACACGCGCGAGGGCTACCTGCTGCCAAAGCCGGTGATCTACAAGAAGATCGAGGAGACGCTCGCGATCGGCGGCACCGGCGTGCTGATGCAGGGCGGGCACCATCCCGATCTCGCGATCGACTACTACGAGGATCTGTTCCGCTCGATCAAGTCGCGCTACAAGATCCATCTGCACTGCCTCTCGCCGCCTGAGATCCAGCACATCGCGCGACGGTCGAAGCTGACGATCCCGGAGACGCTCACGCGGCTGCGTGACGCCGGTCTCGACTCGCTTCCCGGCGGTGGCGGCGAGGTGCTCGTCGATCGCGTGCGCGACATCATCGCGCCGAAGAAGACGAAGTCATCCGAGTGGCTCGACGTGATGCGGCAGGCGCACCGGCTCGGGATGTCGACGACGGCAACGATGATGTACGGCCACGTCGAGACGCTCGAGGAGCGCGTCGAGCACATGCGACGCGTCCGCGAGGTGCAGGACGAGACGCGCGGCTTCCGGGCGTTCATCTCGTGGACGTTCCAGCGCGACGGCAACCGGCTCGACGCCCAAGTGCGCGACGAAGACATGCCAACCTCGTTCGACTATCTCCTGACGCAGGCAGTTTCTCGCATCTACCTTGACAATGTCGACCACATCCAATCGTCGTGGGTGACGCAGGGGATGAAGATCGGCCAGGTCGCGCTCGGCTTCGGTGCCGACGACATGGGCTCCGTGATGATGGAAGAGAACGTCGTCTCGGCCGCCGGCACGACGCATCGCACGTCGACCGAGGAGCTCGTCCACCTGATTCGCGCCGTCGGGAAGATCCCGGTTCAGCGCGACACGCTCTACCGCGACGTCAAAGTCTGGAGCTAGCTGGCCGCTGCGACGCCCGCTGAGTCGCGGCCGAGCTTTCCGAGTTTCTCGCTGTACATCGACTTGTCGGCCTCGGCGAGCAGCTCGTCGATCGAGCCCGGTGTTCGCGCTTCGATCCGGAGGACGCCGATGCTGATCGACAGGGTCATTGGTAGCGAGTAAGTCTCGCGGGCGGCCGCGGCGGCTTCTCTGATCCGGCGCGTCACGTGATCGACGGAGTTGCCGGCGTCGTCGAACAGGAGGATGCAGAACTCGTCGCCGCCGATCCGCGCAGCGATGTCGCTTTCGCGGATCGTGCTCCCGATGATGCCCGCGATCGCGCGTAGCGCGTTATCGCCGGCGCCGTGGCCGAGCGTGTCGTTGATCTTCTTCAGCCCATCGAGATCGAGGAAGAGGAGCGCGACCATCGTCCCGTCGCGGCGGGCGCGATACAGCGCCTGCTCACCAAATACGGTCAGCCCACGGCGATTGTGCAGCCCGGTGAGATCGTCGGTGAGCGTGAGCCGCTCGAGCTCGGCGGACTGCTCAGCGAGCTGCGTCGCCTGCTCGGCGAGGCGCAGCTCGGAAAGCTTTCGCTGGGTAATGTCGCGTGAGATGCCGAACAGCCCGACGATCCGGCCGGCGCGATCGCGCAGCGGCACTTTTGTTGTGGAGGCCCATGTCTCCGTGCCGTTCTCGCGGACCTCGCGTTCTTCGATCGACACGAGTGCATCCCCGGTTCGCATCAAATGCTGCTCGTCCGCGAACGCCTTGCGTGCGTGCTCCTCGCCGAAGAAGTCGAAGTCGGTGCGGCCGATGGCGTCGCTGGCGTTCTCGAAGCCGAACGACAGCGCGAGCGTGCGGCCGAGCCGGATGAATCGGCTCTTCTCGTCCTTGAAGTAGACGTGGTCGGGCGTGTGCTCCATGAACGTGTCGAGCAGGTACCGGTCGTCCATTAACTCTTCCGGGCCGGGTCGCAGGGGCCTTACGTTGTCCACATCCCCTTAATCGGCCAGTTGGGTTAGGGCGGCATCACACGTTTGGGGTACGGCGGTGTCCCCGATTCCGGGCCGTTCGGATCCTGTAAGGACAGCAGTGTGGCTCCCAGGGCTGCGCTAGCGTCAACCGAGGTTGAGTCGCCGTCTCCCCCCTACCCTGCTCGCGGTCGTTGCTGTTGCGCTACTCGCGACGTCGGCCGCGGTTGCCCAGAAGCGCGATCTCTGGCCGGGTGTCACGTTCGAGCAGACGATTCAGGTGACGCCGAGCGGCCCGGTTGTGATCGATGTCTTGACAGGGCCGCGGCCGGGCGGCACGACGACGCTCGAGCCGCTGCTCTCGAACGGGACGATCACCGGCACCGAGACGCTGACCGCGCTCGAACGGCGACTTGCGCCAACCGCGACTTACGCCGGCATCAACGGCGACTTCTTCAACCTCGGTTCCGGCCTCCCGAGCGGCACCCTGATGCAGCAAGGGCAGCTCGTGAGTACACCGACGCCGAACCGGTCGAGCGTTGGGATCACCTCTGACGGGACGCTCGATGTCCGGCGGGTCGCTCTTACAAGCACGTGGCAGGGAACCGGCGCGACGCATGCGCTCTCCGCGTTCAACTCGCCGCCTGGCCCGACCGGGATTGCGCTGTTCACGCCGGCCTGGGGCCTGACGACGCCGTCAATCAAGAACAGCGTGGCCGCTGTGCTGTTCCCGTTTCCGGCGACGACGCCGGGGGTTCCGCTGGCGGCACCGGTGCAGGAGATCGTGACCGATTCGTCCGTTCCGATTCCGCCCGGCGGAGCCGTGCTCGTCGCGCGTGGAGCTGCGGCGGCGCAGCTACAGGCTGAGGCGCCGGCGGACACGCGCGTGACCGCGCAGCTCTCGTTCGCGCCGGCCTGGCCTGGGGTGATCGCCGCGATCGGCGGAGGGCCGCAGATCGTTCGGGATGGCGCTCCCGTGTTCCGCGCGGGCGAGGCATTCTCGAACCTGCAGCTCACGCCGCCTGATCCGCGCTCGGCCGTCGGGCAGCTCCGCGACGGCAGGATCGTGTTGATCGCAGTCGATGGTCGCCAGCCCGGCTGGAGCGCAGGGCTGACGAACTTCCAGCTCGCCCAGGCGCTCGTCCGCTACGGCGCAGTCACCGGAATGGCGCTCGACGGCGGCGGCTCGACCACGATGGCGTTCGACGGGACGCTGCTCAATCGGCCGTCGGGCGGAACCGAGCGGCCGATTTCGACGGCGCTCGCGTTCGCCTACACCGGTGTTCTGGCCACAGCGTCAGCTCCCGCCGTGTCGCCGAACGGCGATGGCGTGGACGATGTCGAGACGCTCGGCTACAAGCTCGTCACGCCCTCGTCGGTGACCCTTACGCTTCAGGCGCCCGACGGCTCGGCGCCAGTCAGCCAGACGCTCGACGCGCAGCCGCCAGGTATCTACCCCGTGCCGTTTCCCCCCACGGGCTCGCAACTCGCCCAAGGTCAATGGAAGCTCTCGGTGACCGCAACCGACGAGCTCGGGCAGAAGAGCGCCATGACGCAACCCTTCACCGTCGACGACTCGATCGGCTTCCTTGCCGTCTCGGCGCCGCGACTTTTCCTGCCCCCCGGCGGCCGCGAGCTCACGATCTCGTGGAGGACGGGCGCTCAGGCGAAGGTCGTAGCCACGATTGAGACGAAGGACGGCGCGGTGGTACGCACGCTCGCGACCGGAAAGTTCCCGCTCGGCGACAAATCGGTCACGTGGAACGGTCTCGATCGGACAGGGAAGCGCGTCAAGGGCGGTGTCTATCGCGCGCATCTCGTCGCGCGCAGCGCCTTCGGGACGGTGGAGCTCGCGAAGACCTTCACCGTGCGCCAGATCGTCGGTCCACCAAAGGGTTCGTGACAGACGCGCGTAAAGTCACCGCATGCTTGTCGCATCACTGACCGGCTCGCTGACGAAGGCTGTCGGCGACTACGGCGTCTACGCGGTCTTCGGTCTGATGGCGATCGATGCTGTGCTCCCGGCAGCGAGCGAGGTCGTGATGGTCTACGGCGGCGCTCTCGCCGGTGGCGCGTTCGCGGGCCAGCACGTCACGCTCTTTGGCGGGCGGATTCACCAGGGCTTCGCCGCGTACCTTGCGATCGCGCTCGCCGGAACGATCGGCTACCTCGTGGGCTCGCTTGTCGGCTGGGCGATCGGCGACTACGGCGGACGGCCGCTGCTCGAGAAGCACGGCCGCTGGTTCCACCTCAGCGCCGAGAAGCTCGACCGCGCAGAGGCCTGGTTCGAGCGCTGGGGTGATCGGGCAGTGCTGCTCGGTCGCGTGACGCCGGTCGTGCGGTCGTTCATCTCGATTCCCGCAGGCGTGTTCCGCGCACCGCTGCCGCGCTACACGGGACTCACGGCGATCGGCTCGGCGATCTGGTGCTTTGCGATCGCCGGAGCGGGCTGGGCGCTCGGCACGAGCTGGGAGCGTTTTCACACAGGTTTCCGCTTCGCGGACTACATCGTCGTCCTGCTCATCGTGGTGGGCCTCGGCGGGCTCGCGTGGAAGTTCATTTCCGGCCGAAAACGGCGCCGCGCCGCGTACACTGACTCCTCCAAATGATCCCGCTCATCGATGTGAAGGCGCAGTACGCGCCGCTGATCCCGCAGCTGAAGGAGCGGATCGGCGAAGTGCTCGAGTCGGGACGCTTCATCTTCGGCCCTGAGGTCGAGGGATTCGAGCGTGAGGCGGCGGAGTTTCTCGGAGTCCCGTTCGCACTCGGCGTTGCGAACGGGACCGATGCGCTCGTGCTGTCGCTCGAGGCGATGGGAGTCGGTCGTGGCGACGAGGTGATCTGCCCGGCGTTCACGTTCTACGCGACACCGGAGTCGATCGCGCGAGCCGGCGCGACGCCGGTTTTCGCTGACATCGACCCTGCGACGATGAATCTCGATCCGGAGGACGTGGCCGCGAAAATCACATTGCGGACGAAGGCGATCATGCCTGTGCACCTGTTCGGTCGCCCCGCCCCGCTGGCGGCGTTGGCCGCACTTGGCGTGCCGATCGTCGAAGACGCCGCGCAGGCGTTCGGCGCCGCTGGGATCGCCACCACCGGCGTCTGCTCTACGTTCAGCTTCTTTCCCACGAAGAACCTGTTCGCGCTTGGCGACGGCGGGCTCGTCGCGTGCACCGACGAAGCCGTGGCCGATCGGCTGCGCATGCTTCGCTTCCACGGCTCGCTCGACAAGCGGACGCACGAGCTGGTGGGGACGAACTCCCGGCTTGACGCGATCCAGGCCACCGCGCTGCGTGTCTTCCTGCCGCATCTTCCCGGCTGGAACGCGGCACGACGCGAAGCGGCAGCGCGCTACGCCGAGCTGGGTTTAGGCGACGCGGTCGAGCTGCCGGCCGACGAGGCGGGGCACGTCTACCACCTCTTCGTCGTGCGCAGCCCCGATCGCGATGCGATCTCGGCTCGCCTGAAAGAAGCCGGGGTCGCGTCGGCTGCGTACTACGTGACGCCGTCTCACTTGCAGCCAGCGATGCAGTACCTCGGCTACAAGCCGGGCTCGCTGCCGGAGACGGAGCGTGCTGCTGCGGAGAATCTGGCTCTGCCCATGTGGGGCGGGATCGGGCCCGAAGCCCAACGGCTCGTCGTCCAGACAGTGCTCGCTGCGGCCCGCGTCGCGGCCTGAGTCGACCCGGCTGATGCGTAGCCCGCTCACCCGGCATCGCTTGTGGCAAGTCGCCGTCGATGGCGCGATCGTCGCGGTCGCGTGGTGGCTTGCGTGGCATCTCCGCTTTGATCGAAGGCAACCCGGGTACTACAACCGCTACCTCGACTGGGACATCGTGCTCCTGGTCGTTGGGCTCAAGCTGCCGGTGTTCGTCTTCTCCGGCTTCTACAACCGCTGGTGGCGGTACGTGTCGACTCGGGACATGTGGAGCGCGCTGCGCGGCGTAGGGCTCTCGACGCTGTTCGTTTATCTCGTCTTCACCGTTTTCACCGTGCACAAGGCGGCCGTCCCGCGCGGCGTCTGGTTCATCGACCTTCTGCTGTGCCTCGCGTTCGTCGCCGGTGTGCGCCTGCTTGCGCGCACGCTAATCGAGCGGCCGCGCCCCGGCAGGATCATCGCGCGTGGCAAGGAGGCGCTCGTCGTCGGTGCCGGCGATGCGGCGCAGCGAGTTGTCAAGGAGATGCTGCGCAACCCGCAGCTCGGGTACACGCCGATCGGCCTCGTCGACGACGACCCGCGCAAGCGCAACCTCCGCCTGCATGGCATTCGCGTCCTCGGGACGATCGCCGACTTGCAGCATCTGATCCACGACCGCCGGCCCGACGAAGTCCTGATCGCGATCCCGTCGGCTCCGGGCGGGCTGCGCGAGCGGATCGTCGAGATCGCGCGCGCCGAAGGTCTCGACGTGAAGACGCTACCGAGCCTCACCGAGCTTGTCGCCGGAGACGTCACCCTCGCCGCGCAGCTGCGGCCGGTAGAGGTCGAGGACGTGCTCGGCCGCGAGCCGGTCGAGGTCGATCTCGAGTCGATCGCCGAGTATCTCCGCGACGAGACCGTTTTGGTGACGGGCGCGGGCGGCTCGATCGGCTCGGAGCTTTGCCGGCAGATCGCGCGGATCGGGCCGGCGCGGATCATCCTTGTCGACCACGCGGAGCCGGCGCTGTTCGAGATCGAGCGCGAGCTTGTCGACGAGCGCGGCTTCCACGCTGCCGCCGCGGTGGTAGCTGATGTGAAAAACACCGTGAAGATGCGCCAGGTCTTCGACAAGTACCGCCCGGGGGTCGTCTTCCACGCGGCGGCGTACAAGCACGTCGCGATGATGGAAGCGAATCCGCTCGAGGCGGTGCGCAACAACACGCTTGGTACGCGCGCGGTCGCTGAGGTCGCGGTCGAGTTCGCCGCGAAGCGCTTTGTCCTCGTCTCGACCGACAAGGCGGCGAACCCCAAGACGGTGATGGGCCAGTCGAAGGCGCTGTGCGAGTGGATTGTCGAGACGTACGGACACCGTGCCGATGTCGCGACGCGCTTCGTCGCCGTGCGCTTCGGCAACGTGCTCGGTTCCTCCGGCAGCGTGATCCCGATCTTCCGCAAGCAGATCGCGCGCGGCGGCCCGCTGACGGTGACGCACCCCGAGATGACGCGCTACTTCATGACGATCCCGGAGGCGGTGCAGCTCGTCGTCCAAGCCGGCGCGATTGGCGGCCGCGGCCAGGTGTATGTGCTCGACATGGGTGAGCCGGTACGCATCGTCGACCTCGCCGAGAAGATGATCCAGCTCTCCGGCAAGGAGCCCGGTCGCGACATCGCGATCGAGTTCATCGGGCCGAAGCCGGGCGAGAAGCTGCACGAGGTGCTCGTCGGCGACGGCGAAGTCGTCACACCGAGCACGCACGACGCGATCATGCAGCTGACCCGGCCGCCGATCGACGCTGCGTGGCTCGAGTCAGGCTTGCACGAGCTGGAGCGGCTCGTCGATGCGGGTGACACGTTGGAGGTCGTCGCGCTGCTCAGCAGGATGGTGCGCGAGCCGCAGCGCGTTGCGGCGGCAGTGACCCCTGCGGCAGGCACCGAGCACGCACGCCGCTCGTGAGGACATAGTGCCGACGTTCGTCGTCGGTGATGTCCACGGCTATCCGGAGACACTCGCCAAGCTTCTGCGCGATGCAGGCCTGCTCGATCGCAGGCTGCGTTGGTCGGGCCGCGATGCCCGCCTGTGGCTGCTCGGCGATCTCGTCGACCGCGGACCGGATGGGATCGGCGTGATCGATCTTGTCATGCGGCTCGAGCGGGAGGGGCCTGTGCGCTGCCTGCTCGGGAACCACGAGGCGGTAATGCATTCCGTCGCGCGCTTCGAGGACGCGCGAGCGAGCGCGCTGGACGAGCTGTTCGCGTTGTACTGGCTGAATGGTGGGCAGGAGGCGGATCGGGCGCGGTTCCGGCCCGAGCATGCTGCGTGGATCGAACGGCTGCCGGCTGTTGCGCGTGTCGGCGACTGGCTGTTGCTCCACTCCGACACCGACCTCTACCTGCGCTTTGGCCGGTCGATCGATGAGATCTGCGGGTCTGTCTCGACCATCTTGACCACCGGCGATGCCGCCGCGGTGGAAGACCTCCTCGCCGATCTCGCCGATCGGACAGTCCTCAACGACCCGGGAGCCGTTGATCGCCTGCTGCAGACCCTCGGTGGCGCCCGGATCGTGCACGGGCACACGCCGATTGCATTCGTTACGGGAACCGAGCCGGACTGCGTCGTTCAGCCGCTCGTGTACGGCGGCGGTCGCGTGCTCAACGTCGACCATTGCCTGTTCGCCGGCGGGCCGGGGTTCATCACAGAGCTTCCCGTCGTGTCTCGTGACGAACACGGCACGAAGCCGTCCGACGCGGCTCCGTAGTCTGGCGAGATGGATCTCGACCGCCTGAATGCCGAACAGCGCCGCGCCGCCGAGACGGTCTCAGGCCCGGTCTGCATCCTGGCCGGTGCGGGGACCGGGAAGACGACCACGGTGACGTATCGCATCGCACAGCAAGTCGCGACAGGCACATTCGCGGCGGGCGAGATTCTCGCCGTGACGTTCACCGACAAGGCTGCGGGCGGGCTGCGGACGCGGCTGGCCGCACTTGGTGCGAGTGGTGTTCGTGCCAGCACGTTCCACTCGGCAGCCCTTGCCCAGCTGCGTCACTTCAGGCCGGATGCAGTCGGCGAGATCCTCGCGTCGAAGGCGGTCATGCTACGCCAGATCGGCAACAGCCTCCCCGGTGCGTTCCGCTTCCGCCCGGCCGGCGACCTGGCAACCGAGATCGAGTGGGCGAAAAACCGGCGCATCACGCCGGAGCGTTACCTCGCCGCCGCGCAGGACAGGACGCCGCCCTTGCCGCACGACCTCATGTTCCGGGTCTACCGTGACTACGAGCGGCGCAAGGCCGACGCGCGACTGACCGACTTCGAGGATCTGCTCGGGCGAACAGTCGAGCTGTACGAGACCGACGACATCGCGGCCGAAACCTTCCGCAGTCGCTACCGCGCGTTCACGGTGGACGAGTACCAGGATGTCAACGCGCTGCAGCAGACGTTGCTCCAGCTATGGCTCGGAGGCCGCGACGAGCTGTGCGCGGTGGGCGACGACTACCAGTCGATCTATGGCTTCACGGGTGCCGGGCCGGAGCATCTGCTCGCGTTCGCGCGGCGCGCCCAGGTCGTTTTGCTCGAGGTGAATTACCGCTCGACGCCGCAGGTTTTGGCGATCGCGAACCGTCTCGTGTCGAAGCTCGGCGGTGCCGCGAAGACGCTGACGCCGACACGCGCTGCTGGTCAAGAGCCAACGCTGGCGGGCTTCGACTCGTGGGCCGAGGAGGGCGCGCGAATCGTCGATTCCATCCGCGCGCTGCACTCCGCGGGCGTCCCTCTCGAGGAACAGGCGATCCTCGTGCGCACGAACGCGCGCTCGGCCGACGTCGAGGAGGTGCTGCACGGTGCGGGAATCCCGTTCCAGGGCGCGTCGCTGCTTGCGCGCGAAGGCGCTCGCTCCTTGCTCAGGAAGCTGCGCGGCGCGCGCGGTCCCGCGGGCGAGACGGTGATCGGCGCGGCGCGGGCGCTCGGTTGGGAGCCAACGCCGCCGGACGACTTGGGCGATCGCGAGCAAACGCGGCAAAGCGATCTCGCGCGTATCGTCGAGATCGCGAGTCACCTCGTCGACGTGAGCGAGCTGTCGGGCGAGCTCGAGCGCCGGTTCGGCTCTGGCGTCGCCACGGGCGTCCATCTGCTGACGCTGCATCGTGCGAAGGGCCTCGAGTGGGACGCCGTCTTCCTGCCCCGCGTGGAGGATGGCGAGCTGCCGATCCGGCGCGGCGACATCGACGAGGAGCGGCGCCTGCTGTACGTCGGGCTCACGCGTGCGCGCACGCATCTCACGCTGACGTGGAGCGGGAAGCCGAGCCGGTTCCTGCGCGAGCTCGGTGCCGAGGCTGTGGCGGCTCCACGGCGCGAGAAGGTCGCCGCCGCCGATCTCACGCCGCTCGGCAAAGCGCTTCGCGAATGGCGGCTCGAGCGCTCGAAGGCCGATGGCGTCCCCGCCTATGTCGTGTTCCACGACAGCACGCTCGCCGAGATCGAGCGGCTCTCACCGGCAACGATCGGCGACCTCGGTCGCGTCTCGGGCGTCGGGCCAACCAAGCTCGAGCGCTACGGCGACGCCGTGCTCGCGGTGCTCAGCCGAGCATGAGATCCAGCAGAAGTGCTGGATCGCGCCGAACGCGCTCGGCCGTGGTCGTGCGCTTGCGGAGATCGAGATCGTCCACGGCCGTGAGCCCGCGCAGCCTGCCGTCGCTTTCGAGTGCTGCGTCGACTGCGCCGAGCGTGCCCGCGAAGACCGTATAGACGGGAACGCCGAGCGCGACTGCCTCGCGGTTCATCGTGCCGCCGGCCGAGACGACGAGATCGGCGCTCGCGACGAGGCTCGGCGCGTCAATCGCGCGCTCGGGAACGATCAGCGAAGGCAGCCTGAGACCCGAGATTGCGGCGCGCTGCTCGGCGGTTCGCGGTAGCACCACCGCGTGGACGCCGGGGTCGCTGCCCAGCCGCTGCAGGACACTCGGGAACACGGCGTTGCCGTGCCGGTGGTACACCGAAACATCCGGCGGCGTCCGCACAACCACGACGACACGCGACCGATCAACACCGAGCGCGTCGAGCACGGCCGGGTCAGGCTCGAAGCCGCCGAGGTAGTACTCCTCCTTCAGACCGGGGTAGCGCCGGAGCTTCCACTCCGGTGCGCGGAGCCGGTTGAGCCGCTCAACGGGAATCGCGTCCGGCACGACGACGCGTGTCGTGGCCGAGCAGCCCAGGGTGTGCTGGAGACGCGCGAACTCGTAGTCGAACGCGTATGCCGACGAAATCCCGAGCGAGCGCGCGGTGAGCGGCAGCTCGTGCGACGCGTGCGAGAGCGCCACGTCGAACCCGCGCCCGCGCGCGAACCGCCGCAGCGCGAGCAGCCGTCCGCCAAGCGCGCGCGCCTTCCCAAAAGCGCTCGCGCCGCCGTGCGCAGGCCCGACGACGTGGTGCTCGATCCCGGCGTCGTCTAGTAGCTCGAGCGTCTGCGCGTACTCGCGCGCGCTCACCGTGACCTCGTGGCCGCGCGTCCGGAGCAGGTCGATCAGCGGCCGAAAGAACGGCACGTGAGGCGAGTTGGTGATGTCGATCCAGACGCGCATGCAGTCCTCAGACATAGTATTTGCTTATGGACACGCGCCAGCTAGCTGCATTCTGCGCCGTTGTCGAGCGTAA
Organism: Actinomycetes bacterium; assembly: GCA_025358355.1. Classification (GTDB taxonomy): domain Bacteria; phylum Actinomycetota; class Thermoleophilia; order Gaiellales; family Gaiellaceae; genus Gaiella. Next base: position 22,489 of record JANYJX010000113.1, read on the forward strand.
GAGCTTCTCGCAAGCTGCCGAGCGACTCGGCGTCACGCAGCCGGCCGTGTCGCTGCAGATCCGCGCACTGGAGAAGCGCCTCGACACACAGTTGCTCGACCGGTCGGGGCGTCGAGTCGAGCCAACCGAAGCCGGCTGGCGGCTGTATCGCGGCGCGCAGCGCATGCTACAGCTGGAGGATCAGCTCCTCGACCAGCTCGCGGCCGAGGGTGACGGAGCGATCAGCGGCGAGCTCTCGATCGGCGCGTCGACCGGGCCGGCCGCGATCGTCGTTCCGTTACTGCTTGGCGAGTTTCAGCGCGTGAACCCCGCGGTTCGCGTCTCGCTCCGCGTTCACGACACGCAGACCATCGTCCAGCTCGTCGCTGATCGGGAACTCGAGCTCGGCATCGTCGGCGCGGCTCGGCGGCATCGCGCCGTGCAGTTCGAGCCGTTCATGCGCGACGAGGTGATCCTCGCGTGCCCGCCGGGACATCGCTTCGCCGGGAAGACGATCGAGCTTGACGACCTCCAAGGCGAGCCGCTGATCGTGATGCAGGAGGGCGCTGGCGTGCGGGCTGTTGTCGAGGATGAGCTGCGGCGCCTCGGAACGAAGCTGCGCGACCTCGACGTCACGCTGGAGCTGGGGTTGCAGGAGTCGGTGCGCAGCGCGGTTCAGGCCGGCTACGGGATCTCGTTCATCTCGCGTGCCGCGATCGAGCGCGAGCTCGCTGCGGGAACACTGGCCGAAGCACGCGTGGCGGGAATGGACGCCACTCGCGAGATCTCACTCGCGCGCGGCACAGGTCGCGTGCCCACGCGAGCCGCGCAGGCGTTCGTCGCGTTCGCCCGCGAGCGACTCGACAGCTAGCGGGCGGCTGCGGCGTTCTTCGTTGCCGCGACAACGCGGCGGAGGCTCACGACGCCGACGACATCGGTGCCCTCGACGATCGGCAGATGCCGGAAGCCGCGATCGAGCATCAGCTGTTCGGCCTCCTCGCAGTCCATCTCGGGGATCGCGGTCACGGGATTGACGGTCATGAACTGCCGCACCCGCGCCTCGCTCGAATGGACACGGGCTGCCATTGCCTTGAGCAAGTCGCGTTCCGTGAGGATCCCGATCAGCGTGCCGAAGTCCTTGACGACGACTGAGCCGACATTCAGCGCGGTCATCTTCTCGGCGACCTCGCCGAGCGTGTCCTCGGGCGCAACCGTGATGAACTCCGTGCGCATGACTTCGGACAGGATTGCCACGGCCTCAGTGTAGCCGCGTTCGCCGCAGAGTCCTATCTCTAGCTGGCAAATGTTTGGCTACAGAAACGGGATCACGGCCGCGCAGATTGCGCCTGCGATGCCGCAGTAGAGCGCGAACGGCGTCAGTCGATTCGTCTCGAAGAAGCGCAGGAGCACGCGCACGGCGATGTATGCAGTAACTGCGGAACAGAGCGAGGCGACGAGAGCCTGCCCGCGTATCCCGGCGCCATGCGGGCCGAAAAGCTCGGGCAGCTTGAGAATTGCGGCCGCGCCAATGATCGGCGTCGCCAGGAGAAATGCGAACCTGGCCGCGTCACGATTCGAGAGCCCGGCGAGTAAGCCGCCGCCCATTGTGGCCCCAGAGCGCGAGAAGCCGGGGATCAGCGCGAGAGCCTGAGCGGCGCCAATGCCGAACGCGTGCGGGAAGCCGACCTGCTTTGCGAGGCGCGCGTCGTCGTCCGTGTCCGTCTCGGGCGCGCGCCGGCGTAGGAGCTCGGCGCCGTAGAGCAGGAAGCCGTTCAGCATCAAGAAGATCGCGGCCGATTCCGGCGAGGCGAAGACGCGGCGCAGCGGATGCTCGAGCAGCAACCCGAGCAGGCCTGCGGGGATCGTCCCGACGACGAGCAGCCAACCGAGCTTTGCGTCGTTGTCGTCAGGCGCGATGCCGCGATCGCGCAAGCTTCGCCCCATTCCCTTGATGATCCGCACCCAATCGCGCCAGAAGAACAACAGCAGCACGATCGCCGTGGCGAGGTGCGTTGCGACCAAGAAGCTCAGAAAGTACGGGTCGTTCTGGTGGATGTCCCACCCGAGCAGCCGAGGCAGGATCACGCTGTGGCCGAGGCTCGAGATGGGGAACAGCTCCGAGACTCCCTGCAGGAGCCCGAGAGCAATCGCCTGAGCGTACGAGATCAGCGAGCCGACGATCACGCAGCTTTCTTCTTCCCGGTCTGGAACCAGGCGAAGACGAGTGCGGCCAACCCGACGAAGAACGCCGCGATGCCGTGCTTGATGTGGTGATGGTTGGCTTCAGCTGCGTGCTTGGCGACGTGGCCGGGGAAGAACGACGGCAGAGAGCTCGCGGGCTCGACCCAGTAGACGAACGCGATCACGATCAGCGCGACGCCGCCAAGGGCGACGAGGCCGACGATCAGCGGGGAGCGTGTGTTCACGAGTGTCCCTTTCGTTCAATGATTTGAGGCCCGGCCGGCCCCGAAAGTCAGTTCGCGGGAAGTATGGCGAAGCCTGCGCGAAAGCGCGCCGCTGTCTCGGTCGAATAAGGGCTAGTAATCGCGTGGATTAGCGTTGCGACTGCTAGCCTGGATGCGATGCAGACACCGTTGTCGTTCGATGTGCTCGTGATCGGAAGCGGCGCTTCCGGGCTGGCGGCGGCGCTTTCGGCCGAGATGACGGGTGCGCATGTCGCTCTCGCGACAAAGGGCTCGATCCAGGCGTGCAACTCGGCAAAGGCCCAGGGCGGTATTCAGGCGGCTATGGGAGAGGACGATTCGCCGGAGCTGCACGCGGCCGACGCGATGAAGAGCTCGCACGAGACGGCGAACCCGCGCCTGGTCGAGGTGCTGACGTCCGAGGCGCCTTCCGCGATTCACTGGCTGGAGGAGCTCGGCGTTGAGTTCAACAGGGAGAATGGCGGCTATCGGCTTGCTCGCTGCGGCGGTGCGACACGCAAGCGGCTGCTCCAGGTCGGCGATCGCACCGGTCACGCGATCACGAAGGCGTTGCGTGAGGCGTTCGAGGCCGGCGGCGGTACCGAGCTGCCGAACCATCCGCTCGTTGCGCTCGAGCCGTTGGAGAACGGCTGGCGCGCGACGTGCACGCCGAAGGACGGTGAGCCGGTGCCGATCGACGCCGGCGTAGTCGTGCTCGCAGCCGGAGGGCGCTGCTTCGCCGAAGCCGAGGCGCGCGGCGAGCTTTCGACGAATCATCCGAACGCGACGGGCGAGGTGACGAAGATCGTGCTCGAGCTGGGCGCCGAGGCACGCGATCTCGACGCGCTGCAGTATCACCCGAACGGCGGGGCGTGGCCGGCGACGATGCAGGGCTACTCAATTCCCGAGACAACACGCGCGTACGGTGCGGTATTGCTCAATGCCGATGGCGAGGAGTTCACCGACTCACTAGGCCCGCGCGACGCGGTCTCGCAGGCGATCTTCGACGAGGTCGAGCAGGGCCGCGGCGTTCTCACCGAGGACGGTCGTCCTGCGGTGTGGCTCGACACGACGCGCATTCCCGAGGCCGACGCGGACGTGTCACTGCCGTACATGCTCCGGCGCTATCGCGGCGCGGGCATCGATCCGCTACGCGAGAAGCTCTACACCTACCCGGTGCTCCACTACCAAAACGGCGGCTTGGTGATCGACGAGCACGGCGAGACGACGCTCGGCGGGCTGTTCGCGTGCGGCGAGATCGCCGGTGGCACGCACGGGCGCAACCGGATGATGGGAAACTCCCTGCTCGAATGCTGCGTCTTCGGGCGTCGCGCAGGGCGCGCAGCCGCCAAAAAGGCAGGGCGCCGCGGCGGAAAGGGTATGGAGGCATGAGCACTGAAGTGACAACCGATTTGGCCGGCGCCGTCGAGGATGCGGCCGCGCATCTGTATGTCTGGGCGCTGAAGGACATCCCGCAGGATCTTCGGGATGCGCTAGCGGCCGCGCGCGATCGCGAGACGTCGACGACCGGGAAACGCGTGCTCGAGATCATCCACAAGAACGTCTCGATCGCCGACGAGCAGAAGAATCTCGTGTGCCAGGACACGGGCATCGCGGTGTACACCTGTCGCGTCGGCGAGCACTTCCCGCTCCACCCGGCGCGGATCTACGCATCACTGAAGGCCGGCACGGCGCGCGCGACGGTTGAGCATCCGCTGCGCTCGAATGCGGTGCACACGATCACCCGCGAGAACACAGGCCCGAACATCGGCTATCGCCTGCCGATTGTGCATTGGGACTTCATCCCCGACTGGGACGGGCTCGACGTGAAGTGCGTGCCCAAAGGCTCCGGCTCCGAGAACATGAGCTTCCTCAAGATGTGCGTGCCGGCCGACGGCGTGAAGGGGATCAAGCAATTCGTGCTGGAGTCGATCGTCGGCGCGGGCGGCAAGCCGTGCCCACCGGGAATCGTCGGCGTCGGGATCGGCGGTTCGGCGGACTACGCTATGTACCTTGCGAAAGAGGCGATAGCGCGGCCGGTTGGCACGCGGAACCAGGATCCGATCGTCGCGCAGCTCGAGGACGAGCTCTATGGCCTCCTCAACGAGACCGGGATTGGCCCGATGGGACTCGGCGGCGATGTGACCGTGCTCCAGTGCCACATCGAGCACGCAGACACGCACATGACACTGAATCCTGTCGCAGTGAACTACCAGTGCTGGGCAGCGCGGCGCGCGTCGGCCCATATCGCAGCCGACGGCACGATCGACTTCGACAGGGAGTTCTGATGGCGAGTCACGAAGTCACGTTTCCGATCACGGATCCGAACGAGATCCTCAAGCTCCGAGCGGGCGACGAGGTCACCGTGCAAGGGCATATCATCGGGATCCGCGATCGCACGCAGATCCGGATCTTCGATCAGGGCGTCGAGCCGCCGATGGATCTCACCGGCGCGTTCCTGCTTCATACTGCGCCCGGCGTGCGCAAGCTCGGGACTGATTCTGAAGGCAGAGGGAAGTACGAGAAGGTCTGCATCGGGACGACTACGTCTGCTCGCATGGTCCGTTTCACTGAGCCGCTCGGCGAGCAGTACGCGGTGCGCGCGATCTGCGGCAAGGGCGGCTTCCCCGACGAGGCGATCGAGCCGATGCAACGGCTCGGGATGGTCTATTTCGCGATCGTCGGTGGCGCGGCCGCGCTCGAGACAACGCAGATCGAGGAGATCGAAGAGGTGATGTGGGAGGAGCTGATGCCCGAGTGCCTCTGGAAGTTCCGGGTCAAGGATTTTGGGCCGCTGATTGTCGGCATCGACGCGCACGGCGGCTCGCTCTACCACGACGTGCAAGCCCGCGCTCAGGAGAAGCTGAAGGAGCTCTATGCCCGGCTCTAGTAACTGGCTGGGCGTTCCCGCCCGCCCCGGCAAACCCCGCACGACCGGCCTCACGCACGTGATGGACAAGGGGCTCAACACGTGCGACATCGAGGGGATGTTCGACACGGCGGGCGCGTTCGTCGACATCGTCAAGTTCGGCTGGGGCACGAGCTACGTCACGAATAACCTCGAGAAGAAGATCGCGCTCTACCGGCATTTCGAGACGCCGGTCGTCTGCGGCGGGACGCTCTTCGAGGCGGTCTACGCGCGCGGCAAGATGGACGAGTTCAAGTCGTGGCTCGTCGAGCACCGCTTCGCGCACGTTGAGATCTCCGACGGCACGATTGATATTCCGCGCGACGAGAAGCTCGAGTTGATCCGCGACTTTGCCCGCGATTTCACCGTTCTCTCCGAGGTCGGCTCCAAGGATTCCGATGTCGTCTACGCGCCTTATCAATGGGTCGCGTGGATCAAGGAAGAGCTGGAGGCGGGCGCCTGGAAGGTGATCACCGAGGCGCGTGAGGGCGGCACCGCCGGCATCTTCCGCAAGGACGGCGACATGCGAACCGGGCTGATCGACGAGATTGCGCACGAAGTCTCGGTCGACGACTTGATCTTCGAGGCGCCGACGAAGTCCTCGCAGGCCTGGTTCGTGAAGCAGTTCGGCCCGAACGTGAACGTCGGCAACATCCCGCCGGGCGAGGTGATTCCGCTCGAGACGCTCAGGCTCGGCCTGCGCGGCGACACGTTGAAGCAGATCCTGGTCGGAGCCGAGGAGTCTTCGCCGCTCTGAGGCTGTTCGCTCGTTGCGGGCGGGCGGCGACGATTGGGGCGCGCACGGTCGAGAGCATGCGGCGGCGGTCGACGCTTTAGCCATGTCCGCAACGGGCCGGGCGTTGGTACGGCCGGTAGGCGGATCGCCCCGGCGCAGGGCCATGTCCGGTGTCGGAGGTGGGTCGTGTCCACCGGGGACACCGTCGGCTGTTGTTTGGCCTGCACGCGAGGAGAACTCCGGCCGAAACGACCAATGTTCCTCCTCTGACACCGGCCATGGACGAATGGAACATGTCTGGGGTCAGACCCCGGCCATGTCCCAAAGGGCTACGCCTCGGCGGAGCGGATCATGCCGGCGGCGACGGTGTTGTTCGTCGCCTCGTCGATCAGGATGAAGCTTCCCATCGCGCGGTTCTGCGCGTAGGAATCAACGAGCAGCGGGCCGCTCAGCCGCAGCACAATAGTGCCGATGTCGTTCAGCTCGAGTTCGTGGCGCGACGGGTCGTCTTCGAGCGCGTGCACGTCGAGTACCGAGCGGATCTCGTCCACCACGGCGCGGGCGGTTCGCGTCGTCTGCTTGATCCCGAGCCGCGCGCCGGGGCGCAACGGCTGCTCGCTCATCCAGCACACCGTGGCTTCGAGTTGGCGCGCGACAATCGGTGGGCACGCCGGATCGCACAGAAGGTCGCCGCGGCCGATGTCGAGATCGTGCTCGAGGCGGATCGTCACCGATCGACCGGGCCCGGCGAAGTCGAGTGGCCCGTCGGCAGTCTCTACCGCCGCGACCCGCGACTGCGCGCCAGACGGCAGCACGAGCACGTCGTCGCCAGCGCGCCACACCCCGCCTGCGATTTGACCCGCGTAGCCGCGGTAGTCGTGGTGCTCATCGGACATCGGCCGGATCACCCACTGCACGGGGAAGCGCCGGTCGTCGAGGTTGCGATCGGCCGCGATCTCCACCGTCTCGAGGTGCTCGAGCAGAGCTGGGCCCTGGTACCACGGCATCTCCGTGGAACGCTCGACGACGTTATCGCCCTGCAGTGCTGACAGGGGAATCACGATCTCGTCTTGCGCGCCGACGAGCGCGACGAGCTCGCGCAGCTCCACCTCGATCTCGTGGAAGCGCACCTCGCTGAACTCAACGAGATCCATCTTGTTCACCGCAAAAACCAGATGCGGGATCCCGAGCGTCGCGGCGAGATACGAGTGGCGGCGCGTCTGCTCGATAACGCCCTTGCGCGCGTCCACCAGCACGATCGCGACCGCAGCGGTCGACGCGCCGGTGACCATGTTGCGCGTGTACTGGACGTGGCCGGGCGCGTCGGCAAGCTGGAAACGGCGCTTCGGCGTGACGAATCCACGGTAGGCGACATCGATTGTGATGCCCTGCTCGCGCTCGGCCCGCAGGCCGTCGGTGAGCAGCGCGAGGTTGACGTAGCCGTCGCCGCGGCGCTCGCTTGTCTCCTCGATGTGCTCCATCTGGTCGACGAAGATCTGCTTCGTGTCGTAGAGCAGCCGGCCGATCAGCGTCGATTTGCCGTCGTCGACCGAGCCGCACGTGACAAGGCGGACGAGCTCCGAGGCCAGAGCATCATCGGTGAGTGCCGAAATGCTCATTCGGTAGTCAGCGCCCAGGGACGCGAAGCGGCCCCTTTAGGGGTCTGCCCGCCGCAGGCGGGATCGGAGCCGCGGGGATCCGCTCCCGCGGATTCCCGCTTGGCAAGGCTAGAAATACCCGACACGTTTCCGGTCTTCCATCGCGGCTTCGGATGCGCGATCGTCTGCGCGGGTCTCGCCGCGCTCGGTGACGCGGGTCGCGGCGATCTCGGCGACCACGGCCTCCAGCGTCGCGGCGTCGGAGACGACACCACCGGTGCAACTCATGTCGCCGACGGTACGGAAGCGAACAGTCGCCGCGAACGGCTCTTCGCCCGGGAGCCGCTCGACGAACCCGGACGCCGCGTACAGCATCCCGTCGCGACGGAACACCTCGCGCTCGTGCGCGTAGTAGATGAGCGGCAGCTCGAGCCGTTCGCGCGCGACGTACTGCCACACGTCGAGCTCAGTCCAGTTCGAGATCGGGAACACGCGAACCTGCTCGCCCTTGCGGATCCGCCCGTTGTAGAGGTTCCACAGCTCGGGTCGCTGCGCGCGCGGATCCCACTGGCCGAAGTCGTCCCGGAACGAGAAGATCCGCTCCTTCGCGCGCGCGCGCTCCTCGTCGCGCCGTGCGCCGCCAATTGCCGCGTCGAAGCCGTTCTCGAACATCGCGTCGAGCAACGTCACCGTCTGCAGCTGGTTGCGCGATGCGCGCGGGCCGGTCTGCTCGACTGCGCGACCCTTGTCGATCGACTCCTGGACCGACGCGACGATCAGCCGCTCGCCGAGCTCGGCGACACGCCGGTCGCGGAACTCGATCACCTCCGGGAAGTTGTGGCCCGTATCGACGTGCATCAGCGGGAACGGGAAGCCTCCGGGGCGGAAGGCCTTCTCCGCGAGGCGCAGGAGAACAATCGAGTCCTTGCCGCCCGAGAACAGCAGCACCGGCCGCTCGAGCTCGGCGGCCACCTCGCGCATGATGTGGATCGCCTCGGCTTCGAGCTCGTCGAGATGTGAGAGACGTGTGGCGGTGGTGCTCACGAGGAGTGCAGCCCGCATTCGGTCTTAGCGATGCCGCTCCAGCGGCCCTCGCGACCTTCGCCCGGCGCGGTGCAGTGCGTGCAGCCGATCGACGCGTAGCCGCGCTCGTGCAGCGGGTTCACCGGTAGCTCGCGCTCGCGGATATACGCCCACACGTCGTCGTCCGTCCAGTCGGCGAGCGGGCTTGCCTTCCACAGCTCGTGCTTCTCGTCCCAGCCGAGCTTCGGAGCGTCGGCGCGCGTCGGCGACTGATCGCGCCGCACACCCGTGATCCAGCAGTCGAGCTCCGAGAGCGCGCGAGCGAGCGGGCCGACCTTGCGGATCGAGCAGCACAGAGCGGGATTGCTCGACCACAGCGCATCGCCGTGGGTCGCAGCCTGCCGGCCGAGTGACGGGCCGGAGTACGCCGTGATCTCGATCCCGTAGCGCTTCTCGAGTTGCCTCCATACCGTGTACGTCTCGTCGAACAGGACGTGCGTGTCAAGCGCAAAGACGCGCGCTTTCGGATCAGCCGTCAGCAGCATGTCGAGCAGGACGCTCTCTTCCTTCTGGAAGGAGCACGCCAGCGCGAGATCCGCCGCGAACGTCGCCGCCAGATAGCCGACAAGCTCCTGCGCAGAAAGCCGTTCCGCTCCGCCGTCTATGACAAAGGACTGCACCTCAGGGTGCGTAGCGGCGGCCTCAAGCATCACGAAACCTTATCAGCGTCATAAAGAACATGTGTAGTATTCCGCGTCGTGGATTGGAAGCTCTCGCTTGCCGGGCTCCTCGTCGGCCTTCTCGTCGGGATGACGGGAATGGGCGGCGGCTCGTTGATGACGCCGATGCTCGTGCTTCTGTTTGGCTTCAAGCCGACCGTTGCGATCGGCACGGACATCCTTCACGGCGCCATCTTCAAGTCCTTCGGCGCTGTGCGCCATCGCCAGCTTGGCACGGTGAACCTGCGGCTCACGCTGTGGATGCTGCTCGGTTCGGCGCCGCTGTCACTCGCCGGCGTCGTCCTTGCGACGTGGCTGAAGCACACGTACGGCGACGGCTGGGAGAGCGCGGCGAAGCAGGTGCTCGGGGTGACTCTGATCGTCTGCGGTGTCGGCTTCCTGCTGAAGGCGATCTTGCATAAGCGCGCGATCGTGGCCGACTTCAAGCTGGCGCGCAGCGACAAGGTGAAGGCCGTGGTGATCGGCGTGATCGGCGGCTTCGTCGTCGGGCTCACCTCCGTTGGCAGCGGCACATTTTTCGGGCTGACGATGATGCTGCTGTTCCCGCTCAGCGCAGCGCAGATCGTCGGCACCGACATCGTCCACGCGGCGGCGCTGCTGTGGGTCGCCGGGTTCGGGCACGTCGTTGCCGGCAACGTCGACTTCTCAGCGACCGGCTGGCTGCTTGTCGGCTCGATTCCCGGCGTCCTGATTGGGAGCCAGTACACCGTGCGCGCCGGCGAGCGCTTCCTGCGCGTCGCGCTTGCCCTCGTGCTGTTCCTCAGCGGCGTCAAGCTGATCGACTTCACTGGCGCGAACTGGGTTGTTGTTGTTGTTGCCGCGATCGCGCTCATCGCGGCGTTCGTCACCATCGTGCGCCGCGTCAGGCGCCCCGAAGTTCCGGCGACCATCTAGACTCACCGAGCCGTGCGGACGGTCTGGGTCAGCTTCGACACGATCGGCCGGGACTGCCTGGTCGCGGCTGTCGACGTGGGTGCGGAGGTCGTTGGCATCGTGACGTTGCCGGGGCCTGTCGATTCCGATCGCTCCGGGCAATGCTCGTTTGACGAAGTAGCTGCGACCGTTGGCGCTGTGGTGATCGAGGCGGCTGAGATCAACGCTCCCGAGACTGTCGCTGCGATCGCCGCGCTCGATCCTCAGTTGCTGTTTGTCATTGGCTGGTCGCAGCTGCTGCGCGAGCCGGTGCTTGCGTTGGCAGCCGGTGGCGCGTTTGGTATGCACCCGACCTTGCTGCCGCGCCATCGCGGCCGCGCGCCGATCCCGTGGGCGATTCTCAGCGGGCTTGCGACGACCGGCGTGACGCTCTTTGAGATTCCTGACGCGCGCGCCGACTCCGGTTCGATCGTCGGTGTCGTTGAAGTCCCGATTGCTGCCGACGAGACCGCGACGACACTGTTCGACCGGCTCGCAGTCGCGCACGTCGACCTGATCCGCCAGTTCGTTCCGGCGATCCTCGCGGGGACAGCGCCGCGACTGCCGCAAGACGAGCGCCGTGCAAGCTCTTGGCCGAAACGGACACCTGCCGACGGGATCATCGACTGGGATACGCGCGCGCCATACCTCTACGATTGGGTTCGCGCGCAGACGCGCCCGTACCCTGGCGCGTTCACGTTCCTCGGCGACGAGAAGGTCGTCGTGTGGAGCGCGAGGCCGGTCGACGCGGCGGCCATTGCGGCGCCCGGAACGGTCGTCGAGCAGCGACCCGAAGGCCCGGTCGTCGCGTGTGGCGCCGGCGGCGCATTGCTGCTCGATGAGTTCGAAGCGCCCGAGATTCTGCGCGTCGGAGCGCTGCTCGGATGACACGCGTCCTCGTCATCGCGGCGCACCCGGACGACGAAGTGCTCGGGATGGGCGGCACGATTGCGCTCCACGCCGAGCAAGGTGACACCGTGCGGATCGTCTGCGTGACCGACGGCAGCTCGACGCAGTACCCCGGCGACTCCGCTATTCGTGCCCAGAAGGAAGCCGAGGCGCGCCAGGCCGCAGGCGAGCTCGGCGTCTCGGACTACGTCCACCTCGAGTTGCCGGACATGCGGCTCGACACGCTGGCGCACGTCGAGATCAATGCCGTCGTCGAGGAACAGATCAACGACTTCGGGCCGCAGGTCGTTTACACGGTTCACCCCGATGTGAATCGCGATCATCGCGCGCTCTTCGACTCGGTCGCCGTCGCGACAAGGCCAACGCCGGAGCAGGTCGTGCGCCGCGTCCTCACCTACGCGCCGACCTCGAGCACCGAGTGGACGCCGGCGCCGCTCAACTGGTTCGTCCCGAACTGGCTCGTCGATATCTCCGGGACGCTCGAGCGGAAGCTCGCCGCGTTCGGGCGCTACGAGACCGAGCGCCGCGAGTACCCGCACCCGCGCAGCGAGCGGGCGATCCGCGCCGCCGCCGAGTTCTACGGCGCGAGTCGCGGCTGCGAGTACGCCGAGCCGTTCGTCCTCGTTCGCAGCCTCGAGCCGTTTTGAGCCGAGCTCGCAGGCATGCGCCGGCATTGCTTGTTGCCGCGCTGCTCGTTGCCACCGGTCTGAGCTTCCTGTACGTCGAATCGCTCAAGCTGGAGCCGAGCCCGATCCGTGGCACGCGCGTGACCAAGGTGTTCTCGCCGGTGTGTCGCTGCGGGAGCTCGAAGGCACGCATCTCGTTCCGGGTCGGCAAGCCGGATGCGGTCGCCGTCTCGATCGTCGACGCGGCGGGACGCGATGTGCGCGACATCGCGGTCAACCGAACGGTGTCGAAACGGCCGGTCGCGTTCATCTGGAACGGACGCGACAACGCGGGAGCCGTGGTTCGCGATGGCCTGTACCTGCCGCGGGTACGGCTCGATCTGTTGGAGAAGACGTTCGTGCTGCCAAACCCGATTCAGGTCGACACGAAACCGCCGCGCGTGACGATTGCTGCGGTGAAGCCGCGCGTGATCTCCCCGGATGGCGATCGGCGCTCGGATCGCGTCGACGTCGGCTTCCGTGTTGATCAGAGGGCGCAGGCTTCGCTTCTTGTGGATCGTGTGCAACGCGTGCTCGGGCGTCCGGCGCGCCTCGCCGGAGTGCTGCGCTGGTACGGCCAGGTCGGCGGGAGATCGCTGGCCGCAGGCACGTTTGCGCTTGCAGTTGTCGCAGTTGACGCGGCGGGGAATCGGTCGCAGCCGGTCACGGCAGGCTCTGTCCGCATCCGCTACATCGAGCTCGGGAAGGACACATTCCGTGTTCACGCCAACGGAAAGCTCGCGATTCCGGTCTCGACTGACGCGACGACTGTCACCTGGCGCATCGCCGGTCGACGTGGCACGGGGAGGCCACCGGTACTGCGGCTTCGCGCCCCGGCGAGCCCCGGGACGTACGCGCTCTACGTGATCGCGCGCGGCCATGCCGCGCGCGCGCGTGTGACGGTTATCCCGTGAAGCGGTGGGCAATCGTCGTCGGGATCGCGGTAGCGCTCGCGATCGCCGGCGGTGGCGCAGCGTGGTGGTACGTGCAGCACACAGGCACGAAGGAAATCATCGGCTCGCCGACCGTCGAATTCCACCCTGACCTCCCACCGGCGCCGACGCGTCCGCCGAAAGCCGTCCTGAGCGTGCCGTGGCCGACCTACGGCTACGACGCGCAGCGCGACCACGTTGCGCCGTTCAAGCACCGCCCGCCGTACCGGCAGGTTTGGAAGCTACGCACCCGCTACTACATCGAGTATCCGCCGTCTGTCGGTTACGGCCGCGTCTTCGTCGGCCAGGGGAAGGGCCGGTTCTTCGCTCTCGAGCCGAAGACCGGGAAGATCGTCTGGCAAAAGCACTTCCCGTTCTGCTCGGCGTCCTCGCCCACTCTCGCGGCCGGGCTTGTGATCCAGACCTACATTCCCGCGCCGTGCGGCAAGGTCTCGCGGTCGCTGCCGGGGCTCGTCGTCGCGCTGCGGCCTTCCGACGGGAAGGTCGTCTGGCGTCGGTCGATCGCGAGCGAGTCGACGCCGGTCGTCGTCGGCGATCGCGTGTATCTCGGCGCGTGGGATCGTCGCGTCTATGCGCTGGCGGTCGAGACCGGAAAGGTGGTCTGGTCAGTCGAGACCGACGGCGAGATCGACGGCTCGCCCGCCTACGCTGGCGGCACGATCTACGTCGGGAACAACGCGGGGAGCGTCTACGCGCTGGCGGCGAAGACGGGTGCCATTCGCTGGATCGGGCGGTCGTTCTCGCCGCTCTTCCACTCGCGCGAGTACTTCTACGCGACGCCCGCTGTCGCCTACGGTCGCGTTTTTGCGCCGAATACGGACGGCACGGTCTACGCGTTCGGCGCCACCACGGGCCACCTGCTGTGGGCGCGCCACGTCGGCTCGTACGTCTACACGGCCCCGGCTGTGTGGAAGCAGAAAGTGTACGTCGGCACGTACGACGGCAAGTTCGTGGCGCTTGACGCCGCGACCGGCGACGTGCGCTGGGAAGTCGAGACGGCTGCGTCGGTGCACGGCGCACCAACGATCATGGCCGGGCTCGTCTACTTCTCGACCTGCGGGACGTGCGGCCAGCATGGCGTTCGTCACTCGAAGGTCGGGCCGCGTGGGACGTATGCGCTCGACGCGCTCACCGGCAAGCTGGTGTGGAGCTTCCCCGACGGCCACTACTCGCCGATCACGGCCGACGCGGAACGCGTCTATCTGGCCGGCGACACCGTGCTCTACGGGCTCGTCTCGCGCTGATCTGCGGCGAGCAGGGCGGCGATCGCGATCCCCGTGAGCGGCCAGACGAGGTACGAGGTCTGGAACGTGCGTGCGATGAAGAGCAGCACGAACATCGAGACGGCGAAACCCGCGGCGGCTTCCCAGTCCACTCTCGAGCGTCTCGCGACCGCGAGCAGGCGTAGCGTCACGGGCAGCCAGATCACGAGCACGAGGATCCCGAACGGGTAGCTCCCGTAGCGGCTGTGGATCACGTGGGCGTTGTAGAGGAACGCCGAGAGGCCGTAGCCGAGGATCCGGTAGGTGCTGGCGCCGTAGTCGATCGTGTCGCGCCAGAGCGCGCTCGGGTCGGCGATCAGGAACGGGAGGAAGCCCGCGGCGAGCACGGCCACGAAGACGGCGGCGGCCTTCACGCGCGCGGGGCGACTCAGTTCGCGTGCGAGCAGCAGCACGAAGAACGGCACTGCGACGAGCGCGAACTGCTTCTGCAGAACAGCGGCGGCGAGGAGGCCGGCCGCGAGCGCGGGCCGGCGGCGCGTCAGCAGCGCGAACGCGAGCACGAGGCAGAGCAGGCTCGGCGCGTCGGCGGTGCCGAACCACGCGCCGCGCACAAGCGGCGGGCTCGCGGCGAGCGCCGCCCCGATCCCGAGCCGCCACGCGAGCGGCGGGCCGCGAAAGGCGAGCGCGGCGAACACGAGGCCGATCGTCGTGAGCAGGACGAGCACGCGGTAGTCGTCGAACGGGCTCGGAACGAAGCTCCACGCAGCAGCCGTGAGTGCTGCGCCGGGGAAGTACGCGAAGTGCGAGAGCGCGACTTGGCGGCGGCTGTCCGGCAGCGGCACGGTTCCGTCGCGGCTGTAGAAGCGCTCGAGCCCGCTGGCTCCGTAGTCGTGCCCATACGGGTTGTGGCCGTGGCGGACGAGGTTCCCGGCGAGCTCGATCTGGTACGTCGAGTCGTTCGTGTGGAACCACGGCGCGGTGGCGTCCCGGAGACCGACCTGCAGCGCGACCGCCGGAACTGTGACGAGGCCGACTACCATGAGGCTGAGCACGATGAGCCAGTTGCGGCTCCACGAGCGCGCGTTCCAGCCGACGACGGCAACGAGCGCGATCAATGCCAGCGCGAGCACTGCTGGCGTGCGCACGACGCCGAGATCCCAGTGCCGGTGCGCGGCCCGAACAAGCGGCGCAAGGACGCCGTGCGGCGACATGGTGGATGGCCGGAACGGCCATGGTTCGGCGCCGAGCAGCGGCACGTTGACCGCTGCAACCGCGGCCAGGACGCCGAGCACAGCGAGCGCTGCGCGGTGTGGGATGCGCTCGGTCACGCCGCCGGCTCCTGCGCACGCGAGCCGAGGAATGCCGAAGCGACACCGAGCACGAGCCACGTCATGGGGTCCTCGAAGAAGCCGCTGTAGAACGCCGAGTGGACGAAGAGCCCGACGAAGACTGCGGCGAGGGACAGCCCAAGAACCGGGTCGAGACGGCGCACGCGAGCGAGTGCCGCGCCAGCGCCGGCGAGGAGTAGTGCGTACAGCGCGAGCCCGATCAGTCCCAGTTCGGCCGCGACGGTCAGCGGTGTCGTGTGCGAGACGAACAGGGTCGGTGCGCCGCCTTCGCTCGAGATCTGCTGGCTGGCGCGCGGCTGGGCGCCGATGCCGACGCCGACGATCGGGTGGTGCGCGAACACGCGCGCGGTCAACGCAACCCGCCGCGACCGGTCGCTCGTCACGCGCTGCGTCGACGAGGTCGAGAGTTTGTGCACGCCGTAGACGCTCCCCACGGCGAGGATCACAACGGTGATCGCGGTGGCGCCGATCCGCACGGGACGATCTCCGGCAATGGCGACGGTGAACAGCGCAACGGCGAACAGCGCCGCGAAGCTCGACTGCGAGTACGAGAAGAACAGCCCGGCGAAGAGCAGCGCGATCAGCCCGGCGCCGATGACGAATCCGACGCGCCGATACCACACGAGCACGACCGCGACGCCGATCCCGAGGACGACCTGCCGGCCGTAGAGGCTCGGGTCGCGGAACAGCGACGTGACGCGGAAAAAGCTCGAGTACGCGTTCCCGATGTTGACCGACGGCGTGTAGTAGATCAGCCGGTGGGTCGCCTCCTCGACGAGGCCGATCGCGGCGAACAGGCTCGCGAGCCCGATCGCGAGGATCGCCAAGACGCGCGGCGCCCATGCCGGGAACGGCGAGCGCGCGACGACGGCGACGAGGATCACGAACGGCAGCAGGAAGTACTCGAGCAGGTTGCGCGCGGGTGCCGTGGCGCTCGTCCAGAGGTACGAGATCGACGCGAACGCGACGAAGGCGGCGACCGGGATGGCGATCTCGCGTGTCACGTTGGCGTGCTCCTCGCCACGGGCGAGCCGCCAGCCGAGCGCGAGCGCGGCAGCGGCGAGGACGCCATACAGCGGCAGGAGCCGCCCAACCTGGCCGCCGTGAACGAGTGCGATGTGGCCCCCGTGGAAGTCGATCGGCATGCGGAACGGCGCCGCGAGCAGGACGGCCGGCGGCACGAGAGCTGGGCGGCGCACGAAGACGAGCGCGACGATCGCGAGCGGGACGATGCCGACGACGCCAAGCACGACGCGGCCGGAAGAGAGATGTCGTCCCGACTCCTGCAAAAGCACAATCGCCCCGGCGATCAGCCCGAGCCCGCCGATGGTTGCCTCGCGCCGCTTTGGGACGAGGGTGAGCACGGCGCCAAGCGCTCCGAGGCAGGCTGCGAGCTGGGCCATGCGCGCCAAGACTAACCGTCTTGCTCGCGCGGGACGGCCCGTCCCGGTTCCCGCGCCTGATAGGAATTGCCGGGTGATCGAGGCTTGCAAGCGCGCGCTCGTGCTCGCGC
Source organism: Actinomycetes bacterium (assembly GCA_025358355.1). Taxonomy (GTDB): domain Bacteria; phylum Actinomycetota; class Thermoleophilia; order Gaiellales; family Gaiellaceae; genus Gaiella. The sequence goes on from JANYJX010000113.1 coordinate 39,420, forward strand.
CGCACACGGACGACGGTGAGTTCGGCTGCGGCGGTACGACCGCGCGCCTCGTCGAGGCCGGCTGCGAGGTGCGCTACGTCGCATTCTCGATCGCAACGCGTTCGCTGCCGGAAGGGTTCGCGCCCGACACGCTTGCACGCGAAGTGCGCGAGGCGACGGCCGAGCTCGGCATCCCCGAGAGCCATCTCACGGTGCACGACTTCGACGTGCGCACGTTTCCCGAGCGCCGTCAGGACATCCTCGAGCTGCTCGTCGAGCTGTGGGAGGAGTGGCGCCCGGATGTCGTCTTCCAGCCGTCGCACCACGATGTCCACCAGGACCACCAGACGGTCGCGCAAGAAGGTTTGCGTGCGTTCAAGCGGACGACGATTCTCGGCTACGAGATCCCGTGGAACAACTTCGACTTCTCGTACGGCGCGTATGTCGGCCTCGAGCAGCGGCATCTCGAGCGGAAGATCGCGGCGGTCGAGTGCTACGCCTCGCAGCAACATCGCCGCTACGCGAACTCCGAGTACATCTGGAACCTGGCGAAAGTGCACGGCACGAACGTGAACCGCGAGTACGCCGAGGTCTTCCAGGTCTACCGCATCGTCGCCTGACGATCCTCGCAAGATCTCGCCGACCGTTCCCACCAGCGCGTCGGAGCGTGTCAAGCAGTTGGCTTTGAGGCATTGACCTGGGTACGGCGAATCTGAATCATGGATGACTCCGGGGGTAGACATAGGAGGCGTGAATGCGATTAGGCGATGAGCGAAATCGAGGCGGTGGTGCGCGTAGCGCCTGGGTCGAGGCTCAGGTCGATCGAGCCGGAGAGCATTTCATCCTGTCGCACGACGACCTCGAAGAGGAAGCCATTGCTGTCGTGGGGCCTGAACGGGATGGATCCTTCCAAGTGGAGTTCGTTGCAGCGCAAGCTTCGGACGCAGTTCTTGCGGCGGTCAGGCATGAACTCTCCTACTACCTAGTCGAGCTTGGTGAGGAGCACCCCTGGGCTTACGCCTACTACCACTGCGGGACGATCTCCAACGCCTCAAGCAACGTCAAATGGAGCGCGCACAACTTCCACCACGACGACCACCCGCTTGCCTACCCGGTCGAGCTTGCCTGGAACGTCTTCAACCGAGCCGCCTCAACGCCGGAGGGAGGCGTCGTGCGGCCCTCGATGCCGATCCTCTACTTCGGTGATCGCGAGGCATATGAGAACTCGCCGCTTCGCATTGTCACAGCCGGCCTCAACCCGTCTCTGGCGGAGTTCCCGATTGAATCCCCCTGGCTGCGTTTCCCGGGCGCAGCTGCTTTACCGGCCGACGGGTCAATGACGGCACCGGAGCGGGATAAGTATCTCGCCGCGCTCGACGAATACTTTCGCGTTGCGCCGTACCGCAAGTGGTTCGACCGCTCGTTCGAGCCGATTCTAAACGGCTGCGGCGCCAGTTACTACGAGAGCAAGAACGTTGCGCTCCATACGGACCTTCTCTCACCAGTAGCGACGAACCCAACATGGAGCAGGCTGTCGGAGAGCGCGCAGATCAAACACGCTGGTGGCAGGGATCTCTGGACATTTCTCATGCGGGCGCTTCGACCCCACGTGATCATCGTGTCTGTAGCCAGGAAGTACCTCCACTCCATGGGTCATGTGCCCTTTGACGAGTGGCCGGAGCTGTTCCGGATTGAGCGGGAGAATCCGTTTGTCGTTCGCGAAATACTGAGCGACTTCGATGGCAGCGAGGTGCTCGTCGCGTTCGGACGCGCCGCAGAGCTGCCGTTCGGAACCGTCTCGACAGCCGGCAAGCACGAGATCGGCAAGCAGATTTTCGAACGCGCGGCTGCCCTCCAACTCTCTCCGCGGTGACGACCGAGTTGTCCACGACCGGCGATGTCCGCATCGTCCAATTCCCCCATCCTGGTGGCGAGCACGACATGAGTCGCCGACGGATCCGCGAATGGCGGTTAGGGTCGGCCGCTCACCGACGCACGTTCTTGCAAGTGGACGGGCAATTCCGGGAGAATCCCGATGGCCCCGACGCGGTCGGTGGGCTTGCGGCGTGGGTGGAGTGGGAGGCGCAGGCGCGCCTGGTTTGTGGACTCGATCCTGTGCCTGGTGGCCCGAAATGGCTCTGCGAGCCTGTAGTCGAGGGGCTCGCGCCGATCCCGGTAGACGGTTCACCGGCCCAGAACACCGACCCTTTCGTGTTCGGCGATTGCTTCCGTTACACGGCATGTAGGCAGCCCACCAACCGCAAGTTGCGAGCGCTCGGACGCGGTTCGCTCATTCTGTTTGGCTCCAGCGTCGGGGGGAGACTTCGTGCTCGACACCGTCTTCGTCGTCGCGGGGTACATCGACCACAGCGCGCCGAGCTATCACGACCTCCCCAGATCCGTGTCGCCCGATGATCACCGCCGCTTCACGCTCGACCCGTGGTACGGATGGGGCGACAATGGTACGACCTATCGACTCTATCTCGGGGCGACACCCGACGAGCCGGTCGACGGCATGTTTTCGTACCTCCCTTGTATGCCTGCGGCGGGTGAACAGAGTGGCTTCGCCCGGCCCGCAGTGTTTCTTCACCCGTTCGTGAATCCCAGCTTGAGGATGCAGGCACGTTCGAGTGCGCTCGTCAAGGCGGAGGTCGTCTCGGGCGCCTGGCGTGCTGTCGCCGATTCTGTGATGGATGCGGGACTCTTTTTCGGGACGGGGCTCACGCTCCGATCAACTTTGGTTTCGATCCCGGCCATATCGCGCATAACCCGATCCGGCCAGGCGATGCCCGACGCTGTCGCCGCTCTCGAGCGGTCCCGGGCTGGGCGTTGACGCTCGTCGCCTGGGCTACTTGATGCCGTAGCGCAGGAAGAGGTGTGCGCCGTGGCGGCGGACACCGAGTAGCCGGCTCGCAACACGCGTTTCTGGCAGCAGGTCAATGCCTTCCACCAGCCCGAGGCGGACGTCCTCGCCCGAGCGGCCGGCGAGGAGGGGCGAGACGGTGAGGAACAGCTCGTCTACGAGCCGTTCGGCGAGCATTGCGCCCAACATCGTTGGGCCTGCTTCGGAGAGGATCGCCGTCAGCCCGCGTGCGTGGAGGAATCGGACTGCTGCCTCGAGATCGACCTCGACCTCGTGCTCGCCGGGGAGCACCGCCACCTCGACGCCGTCACGGAGCCGGGCGCCGAGCGCGGCTGCGCCGGGCTCCGTCGTCAGGATCAGCGCTCCGGCCACGAGTGCAGGATGTTCCGGGTCGATCGAGCCGCTGCCGGTGAGCACGGCGAACGCGGGCTCGGGCGGCAGGCTGAGTCGGTGCCGCAGGTCGGCGATGGCCGCGGCCGCCGGCGGATAGGCATCGGTCGCGTTCCACAGGCCCTGCGGTGAGCCGTTCAGCGTGCCAGAGCTGATCAGCACGACATCGGCGCACGCGCGGAGTAGCGCCATGACGAAGCGGTCGGGGTCGCTCTGGTCGCTGATCAGCCGGTTCGAGCGCGGCGTCGCCGGGATCGAGACGACGCCGTCGATCGTAGACACGAAGTTCACGAACAGCGACGGCCGATCGAAACCGAGCGTTCCCGGATAGAGCGCGTGGAGCTTCGGTGGGAGGCCGAAGTCGGGCAGGCCCGGCTCCTCCCAGAGAAGCTCGAGCGGCTCGATCATGCCCAGCCGTAGACGGGCAGAATCGCACCGGTCACCGCAGCCGCCGAGTCGCTGCAGAGGAACGCGACGACCGCGGCCATCTGCTCCGGCGGCACCGCTTTCGCGATGCGCTCGGCCGACATCGTCTCGCGGTTCGCCGGCGTGTCGATCACCGAAGGCAGCACCGCGTTGACGCGGACATTCTTCGCCGCGAGCTCCATGCTCAGCACCTCGGTCAGCTTCACGACGGCGGCCTTGGCGACGCTGTAGCCGGCGGCGCCGGAGCCGCCGACGAGCGCTGATCGCGAGGAGATGTTCACGATCGCGTCGCCTTCGCCGAGTCGCCGGGCGGCCGAGCGGCACGACCACCATGCCGTGCCGAGGTTCAGATCCTGGACGAAGCGGTAGTCGTCCGGCTCGCTGTCGGCGACGGCTCCGGCGCGGAAGCCACCGACTGCGTTGACGACCCAGCGTGGCCGCTCGCCGACCTCTTCGAGCCGCGTCCACAGCTCCTCGATCTCGTCGGGGTTCGTGAGATCGACCGCGACGCGCCGAAGGCTGGGCAGGTCGTTGTCGTGTCCGCCGGGATGCCGGTCGGCGGCGACGACGCGGTCACCGCGTTCGAGGAACGCCGCAACGAGCGCGCTCCCGAGCGCTCCTCCTCCGCCGCAAACGAGGGCGATGTCGCTCATCGGTGTGCGAGCACCTCGCGTCGAATCATGAGCGGCGCGAGCGCGATCGCGCACCCGATCGCCACCCAGCCATACGCAGCCGGGTACCCGAGCGCGAGAAAGACACCGGCGACGGCGAGCTGGGTCGAGAGCCCAAAGTTGGCTAGAACGGTGAGCGTTGCTCGGTCGTGGTACGCGAGCCGCGTTCGCTCGTCAGAGCCCTCGCGCCAAGTGGCGAATCGCTCGATCAGCCGATCCTGCGACCCGTAGAAGATCGCGTATGCGCGGGCGAGCGCGCCGGCGACACCCGTGGCCGTGGGCGTCGCGTCGTATCCCAGACCGCGTGCCGCGCGATACAGGCGGTCGAGGTTGTAGTCGGCGCTCAACGCAAGCGTGAGCGCGAGGAATCCCGCGAGGGCGAGCCAGGGCTGGCCGGTCAGGTAACCGATCGCCGCGAACAGTGCTGCGTTGATGAGGAGGTCGGAGAGCGAGTCGAGATAACGGCCGAGCGCCGACACGCGCCCGGATGCGCGCGCAAGCTGGCCGTCGGCGTTGTCGAGGATCGTCTTCAGCTGCAGGAGCACGGCTGCGACGAGGAGCTGCCCGCGGGCGATCTCCGCCGCAGCGGTAAGCCCGACGGTCGCCGCGGTGAGGACGACCGCGGGAGGCGGCACTCGAAGCGGTCTCAGCGCGACGACGACCAGATGCGCGAGCGGCCGAAACACGTACTCACACAGAACCTCGGTTCCCGGCCGTTGCTTGCGCGACCGGGCGAGGAGCGAGACCGCGACCTCGTCGGCTGCGGGCGGCTTCGAGAGACAGGCGGGCACAGGCTTGCGGATCGTACGTGCGCAATACTTCTCTCCGTGGCTGTTCCGGAGCATTGGGCGGAGGTCGACGGCGTGCTGCGCCGGGAGTTCGAGCTCGCCGATTTCCGCGAGGCGATCGCTTTCGTCAACCGGCTCGCCGACCTCGCGGAGGCCGAGAATCATCATCCCGACATCGAGATCAACTACCGGCGGGTCACGGTGCGCTGGTGGACGCACACTGCCGGCGGGATCACCGGGCGTGACCGTGAGCTTGCGGGGCGGACCAACGAGCTCGTCTGATCGATCGAGATCTTGGAACGACGTGGAGATCGGCACATGCGTTGCTGCATTGGTATGCGGTGCGTCGTATGAGTTGCCCTTCGGTGGTCCACCCAAGTCAGTCTGACTATGCAAAGGGGGTTCTAGTGAAGCGACTCGTTCTCGTTACGGCGGTCGTAGCCTCGTTCGCGTTCGCCGGGCAGGCGATGGCAGCGAACAACTACGCGATCAATCTCGGTCAGCAGGGGCCAAGCCCTGCCGGCATCCCGAAGTCGGCGTTCCTCGACGTGTTCCTGCCGTCCAAGGTGACGATCAACGCCGGTGACAGCGTCACGTTCTCGAGTGCGACGTTCCACACAGTGACCTACGCTCCGAAGCCCGCGGGGCTGTTCGCACCCGACCCGGCAAAGAGCGCCTACGACCAGCTTCTCGACGCGGCCGGAGTGCCGTTCTACTTCGGCGGCTTGCCGAAGTTCGTCTACAACCCGGCTGCGCTCGGGCCTTACGGCCCGAAGTCGATCGCCGGCAAGACGCCGGTGTCCAGCGGCGTTCTCTCCCCGCCTGGCCGTAAGCCTGCGACGGCGACGTTCTTGTTCCCGATGCCCGGCGTCTACCACCTGTTCTGTCAGGTCCATCCGGGCATGAAAGGGACTGTGATCGTCAAGCCGGCTGCAACGCCGGTGCCGGCAACTCCTGCTCAAGTGCGGGCTCAGGCGCTCATCGACACCGCTGCGGCTTTCGCGAAGGCCAAGGCGCTGAACGCGACGAAGGCTCCCGCCAACACCGTGATCATGGGGATCGGCACCACGACGACGCTCCTTGGCTACCTCCCCGCGACCTTGAGGATCAAGGCCGGGACGACGGTGAACTTCGTCAACAAGGCACCGTCGGAGGTGCACAACATCACATTCGGTCCGAAGAAGTACATCCTCGGGCTCGAGAAGAAGATCGACCTCTTGCCCACCGGGCCGGGGAGCCCGAACCAGGTCGCGCCCGTGCTGCTCTACGGCTCCGAGCCGAAGGGCCAGTACACCTACGACGGCACGAACCATGGCAACGGGTTCTTCGCGACGCCCCTGACCGCTGGCTCGCCGGCCGTACCGCTGCCGAAGGCGTCGAAGGTGACCTTCACGAAAGCGGGCACATACCACTACTTCTGCCGGATCCACGGCCCCGACATGTCGGGGACGATCGTCGTCACGCCGTGAAGCGAGCCGCACTTCGAGGGTCGGGGGCGCTGGCGCTCCCGACCCTCGCGGCCATCGCACTGGTTTTGCTCACTGGCTCCGCTCGTGCGGCTGGCAGCCTGCACGAGTACTGGGTCGCGGCGGTGCCCGTGACCTGGCACGTCGTCCCGAACGAGCGGGATGCGATCGGGGGCGACCGGTTCCTAGCGAGGAAGACGACTTTCCAGACGATCGTCTATCGCGAGTTCACGCCGAACTTCGCAAAGCAGATCCCGAACGCGCTTGGCGACCGAGGTATCCAGGGACCGCTGATCCGGGCACGGGTGGGCGACACGATCCTCGTCCACTTCCGCAACCTTGACTCGCTCCTCAACCGACCGCATTCGATGCACTTCCACGGTGTCTCGTACCGTCCTGGCTCCGACGGAGCGTTCATCCCGGGCTTCTCTGGCCCCGGCGCGAACGTCAAGCCGGGACAGAGCTTCACCTACCGGCTCCTTGCGGGGCCAGACTCCGCCGGCGTCTGGCCGTACCACGACCACTCGCCTTCGATGATGGACTCGATCAGTGGCGGCTTATACGGCGCGCTGTCGATACTCGCGCCGGGCGAGCAGCTGCCCGATCACGAGTTCGTCGTCTACCTCGAATCGCAACTCGGGTTCATGACGATCGACGGCCGGGCCTTCGTCGGCAACACGCCCGTCTTCCATGCGAAGGTCGGCGATGTCGTGCAATGGGACGTACTCGCTCTCGGCGACGACTTCCATAGCTTTCATGTGCACGGCCACCGCTGGAGGACGCCCGGTGGCGGGGTGATCGACACGCAGACGGTGGGGCCGGCCGAGAGCTTGAAGATCCGCTGGGTCGAGGACGCGCCGGGCACGTGGTTCTACCACTGCCACGTCGAGAGCCACATGATGAACGGGATGATCGGCATTTACCGCGTCGCGCCGCGATGAGGCGGGTGCTGTTCGTGGCTGTTGTGGCGCTGGCCGCCGTTGCGGCCGCTCTTGCGGCCCCTTCCGGAGGTGGACAGGTGCGCGAGGTGTCGATTCCCGGCAAGGTCTTCGTTCCGGGGGCGCTCGACGTGCTTGTCGGAGACACGGTGGTGTGGCGAAACGGCGATGCGACGACCCACACCGTGACGGCGGACAACGACTCGTTCGACTCGGGATTCCTCTCCGCGGGCGCGACGTTCGCCGAAACGTTCTCGAAGCCCGGGCTCTACGTCTATCACTGCACGATCCACAAGTTCATGCACGGAGTCGTGCGAGTTGTTCCGGTCGCCCTGTCTGCGCCCGATGACGCCGTCGTGTCCGGTAGTCGCGTCGTGTTGAGCGGGCTGGCGCCCGCCGGCACGGAGCAGGTCACCGTCACGAGGAGTGATGACTCCACGAAACAGCGCGTTGTCGTTCCTGCGACGGATGGGAGCTTCACCGTCACCGAGCGCGTGTTCCGTCCGGTCGCGTATCGCGCGCTTCTCGGCGGTGTGTCAAGTCCATTGGTCCGCGTCCAGGTCGAGCCGAAGGTGGTCGCTCGGGCGAGAGCCGGCAAGCTCGTCGCGACGGCCAAGCCTTCACGTGAGGGCGCGCGAGCCGTGCTACAGGAGTACGACCTCGAGCACTTCGCCTGGAGAACCATCGCGCGTAGCGTCCTCGGCCCTGGCTCGCATGTTGCAATCTCGCTGCCCGCAGAGCACCGTGGACGCTTCCGCATCGTCGTTCGCGGCGGTGACGGCTGGGGCGACGGAGCCTCGCAGGCGGTCGTGCGCGACCACTGACCTGGGCCAGGCAGACTGGCACGGTGCGACGGCTCCTTGTGGGGATAGCGGTCATGCTCTCTGTTCTGGCGTCCATGGCTCAGGCCGGGCCGCGGCCAGTCGTTGTGGTCGACCCGGGGCACGACCTGCGCGCGAACCTCGCCACGGAGCCGATCGGGCCGGGCTCATCGACGCGGAAGATCCTCGACGGCGGCGGCACACGTGGCGTCGTCACGCGGATCAGCGAAGCGGATCTCAACCTTGCGGTCGCGCTGCGCGTTCGCGCGCTACTCGAGGCCGCCGGAGTCCGCGTCGTGATGACGCGCACGACCACCGCCCACATGAGCATGGGCAACATCGCACGCGCCGCGATCGCGAATCGCGCGCACGCGGCGCTCTTCCTGCGGATCCACGCCGACGGTTCGACCGATCCGCGCGCCAACGGGAGCCACACGCTCTACCCCGCGCTGCGCAAGGGCTGGACGGACGACATCTACGTGCAGAGTCGCCGCGCCGCCCGCACGGTTCAGGCCGAGGTCGTGCGCGCGCTCGGCTTCCCCACCCGCGGCCTGCAGGAGCACACAGATTTCACCGGCTTCAACTGGTCGAACGTGCCGGTGATTCTCGTCGAGATGGGCTTCATGACGAACCCGACCGAGGACAAGTTGCTCGGGACAACTTCATACCGACAGCGTGCGGCCGTCGGGCTCTGCCGCGGCACGCTGCGCTACCTCGGACGCAATCCCGCCGCCTGCGGCTGATCCAGGCGCGTGGCCGGTAGCTCCTTGAGGTAGCGGGAGAGCAGGATGAAGACGCAGGTGCCAAGTGTCGCGACCTGCTCGACGAGCATCACAAGCGCCGCAAGCCGTTGATCGGCCTGAGGGCTGAGGCCGAGGAGCCGGTCGGGTTGCTTCGCGTAGTGCGGGTAGATCGTACCGCCGTCGAGGAGCGTTCCCATCACGGGATCGGCGAGCAGGAACACCGCGACCGCGGCGAGGATCCGGACGGGCAGCGTGAGGCGGCGCGTGCGTGCCGGGTCGATCAGCAGGTTCCAGACGAGCACGCCGGTGATGACGAACGACAGGTGCTCGAGGTTGTGCACGGTCTGGTGCGTCGCTGCGTAGTCGTAGATTCGCGGGACATGCCAGGCCCACGTCGACGCCGACCACAGTGCGAGCGTCACCCACGGGCCGATCACCCAGTGCAGGACGACGCGCAGCGGGTGGAAACGCGCGATCCGCGAAAGCACGGGCTTCGGCAGGAAGAAGAAGAGCAGCGGTCCGCGCAGCGCGAGCAGCCCGAGAGCGATCGCGAGGTCGCCGATCACGATGTGCTCGAGCATGTGCGCCGACAGCAGATAGTCGTCGGCGACCCTGTCGAGCGGCGAGTCGAGCGCAAGGAAGACGAGCGCGATCGCGGCGACGAACAGTGCGGCGCGATCCCAGCTCGCATGGTCGCGACGCCCGCGGCGGCGGAGCCGCACGAATCCCTGGAAGAACAACGCCAACGCGATCAGGCAGACTGCGACAACTGCAGGCTCGATGTGCCAAGGCGACGCGAGCGACGGTTGCACGATCTCTACGACCGAGCGACGAGAGCGCGTAGTCGCTGTCGCTCGGCCGGCAGATAGAAACCGGCGACCGCCAGAGCGATCGGGTAGCAGACGACGAGTGCCGCTGACAGCGCGAGACCTGTTCCTGCGAGCTTCCCGACGACGACGAGCGCGACGCCGACGCCGGCGGCTGTCACGACGCGTCGCCACTGATACGGCACCGGGTAGACCTGCTGCGCCCACCACGTCATCCCGAGGAACATCACGACGTAGGCGGCGACAGTTGCGATCGCGGCGCCCATCATTCCCTGCGACGGGATCAGCGCAAAGCAGAGCCCGATGTTCACGATCGCAGCGAGCCCGCTCACGACCCAGTTGAACTGCGTGCGCCTGGCGCGGCCGACGCCGATCGCGATCACGATGTAGCCCGCGAACGCCACCGTCGAGAAGGCGAGCGGCCCGACCACCCGCGAGGCGCTAGCGAACTTCGGCGCCGAGAGCCAGTGGACAAGCCACGGCGAGAGCAGCGCGAGGGCGGTCGCCACCCAGGTCGAAAGAAGCACGAGATACGTGAGAACGAAACCGTACGTGCTCTTGGCCTCGTCTTCGCTGTCGATCGAGTAGGCGAACGCCGGCCACGCGGTGCGGAAGGCCGTGAGCAGCAGGATCATCGCCGACGCGATCTTCACTCCAACCGAATAGAGGCCGACCTCTGAGGTGTCGACGAGCTTGCTGAGGATGAAGCGGTCGGCGAAGTTCGTCACCCAGAGGAACAGCGCCGACGGCACGAGCGGCATCCCGAAGCGGTTCATCGCACGGAACAGCCCGCGGTTGAACTCGAGCCCGAGCTGCTCTCGCCGGTAGCCGAGCAAGGCCAGATACACAGCCAGCGTCCCGATGAAGTTGCCGACGACGACGCCCATCGGCCCCTTGTGCAGCGAGACGACGAGCACGAGTGTCGCGCCCACTGTGATCAGGATGTTCGCGAGGCTCGCGAGCACAAACGCGGTCGAGCGCTCCTCGACGCGGAAGAGCGAGGTGAGCTGCTCGAAGTTCATCTGCGCCCAGAGCCCGACGAACGCGGCCCGGACGAGGTTCGCTCCGTTCTCGTCGTTGAGGAGGAGTCGCGAGATCTGCGGGGCGAGGATGACGCCGACGATGAGCCCTGAGGTGGCCATCGTCATCGTGAACCAGAACGAGGTGCGCAGGACTGTGGTGCGCCGCGCCGGATCGGGCGAGTCGAAGTAGAAGCGGAAAAACGCGTTCGAGATCCCGAAGCGCAACAGGATCGTGAGCACTGCCATCGCCGCGATGAGGATCTCGACCTCGCCGTAGTCGCTCGTGCTCAGGTAGTGCGTGTAGAGCGGGAGGAGCAGGACGGCGAGCACGCGCGACACGAGCCCGCCGAGCCCGTAGACCACCGAGTGCCTGCCGAGCCGCTTCAGCTGGGGGCCGAGCGCTGACATCTACAGCCGAGCGTAGACGTCGAGCAGGCGATCCGCGATCTGCTCCATGTCGTGCACGCGCTCGACGTACGCGCGCGCGGCGGCGCCGATGCGGCGGCGCCTGGCGGCGTCGGCGACGAGCGGGCGCAGTGTCTCGCGCAGTGTCTCGGCCGTCGCGGACACGATCGGAACCTGTGTGCCGAATGCCTCCTCGGTGCGTCGAACCGCCTCGGCGTGGAGGAACGTGACGACCGGCTTTCCAAGCGCCATGCACTCGATCGCGAACAGGCCGTACCAGCCGGCGTTCAGCTGGTCGACGACGATGTCGGCGTCGCGGTACAGCTTGAACGCCTCGTCGTGGTGGAGGCCTTCGACGATCTGCAGGTCGGCGTCGAGCCCTTCGCACGCGGCGATCACGTGCTCGGTTCCTTTCTTTGAGCGAGACGAAGGCGCGTGCAGGATCACTGGCCGCGCGCGATCCGGCGGCGGCGGTGCGGGCTCGATCCGCGTGAGGTCGATCCCGGGCGGGATGACGTGCGCCTCCGGCACCCAGCGGATCGCGTCGTAGCTGCCAACGATCTCGGCGCTGGCCTTCTTGCCATACGTCAGTTCAGTGGGAGTCTTCCCCCTGATATCAGAGCCGAGGTAGTGGAAGACCGACTTCTTCCGGAACGCGGCGAGGATCGGGAACTGCACGGAACGCGGCACGAGCGTGAGGCCGAAGTAGAAGTGGAACACGTCGGTGCGCTGGAGCAGCCGGGCGAGTGCGGCCCACTGTGTTACTTGTCGCCGAGCGAGTCCGCCATGCCGGCCGAGCGACACATCGGCTTCCGGGTGGAGGACGCCGCGTTCGAAGACTACGAGCTGCGCGTCGACGCCGCGTCGGCGCAGCGCCTGCACGTTCGTCCACGGGATTCCCGCTGTGTTGACCGGGCAGTGGACGACCCGCAGCGGACTGGTTCGCTCGGCGCGGGGTTCGGTCACTGCGTCACGCGGCGAGTCTGACAATTGGCACAAAATCGGCACAAAGAGGTGGCATTTCGCACGCTATTCTCGCTCCCCCGTGGGTGGGCGGGGGTTTGGGATGGGACTAATATGAGGAGACGCGCGGCCCACAGCCTCAGCCCGCTCGGGACCCGCGGCTCAGGCGTCCCACTCGACCTGGTCGAAGTAGCGCAGCGCCGTCCGTCCCGGCCGCACGCGCTCGCGCAGCGCGATCAGCTCGTCGGCCGTGATCTCGCCGAGCGCGCGCTTCACGCCGAGGTAGGGCAGGTTGAGATCTTCCTGGTAGACGACCGTCGAGATGCGCGGGTTGATCTCGATCACGTGCTCGCCGACGAGCTGGATGTTGAAGAAGTGCTCGATCTCGAACTCGGCGACGATCCGGTCAGCGACCTCCATCAGGCCGGCGTTTTCGAGTGTCTCGAAGTACATAGCGAGCCCTGCGCGCATCGCCTCGCGCGTCTTCGGGTGGCCGAGGATCACGCGTTGCCCGTCGGCGATTCCGTCGATCGTGCGCTCACCGCCGGTCGCGAGCTCCATCACGAGCAGGTCGGCGCCGTCCTCCGGGAGCAGTTCGACGGCCTCTTCGAGCCGCATCGCCACAGCGCCCGGTCGTTCGTAGAGCAGTTGGTGCGCGCGATCGACGGTTGGATCGAGCACGCGGAAGCCGCGCGAGCCGGACGAGAACACAGGCTTGAAGCAGACCGGCTTGTCGGGGTAGCCGAGCTCGTAGGCTGCGGCTTCAACCTCGCGGGCGCCGGTCACTCGCCGAAACGCGGGCGCTGGGACGCCGATCCGGTGCAGCAGCTCGTAAGTCTCGGCCTTGTCGTTCGAGCGATGGATCGTGTCGGGGCTCGAGACGAGCACGGGAACCGGAAACGTCTCGCGGTGCGCGGCCAGCCCTTCGAGGTCGAACGACGACTGCGGCAGGACGGCGTCAACGTGCTCCTGTTCGACGATCGCGCGGATGGCGTCCGGAAACGCTGGATCCCCGCCCGCGGGGACGAGGTGGAACGCGTCGCAGAGGTGGCGGCCGATCGCGCGCTCGGACATGTCCGTGCCGACGAGGCGGACGTCGCGCTCGCCGTTGCGTCGCAGCGCTGAGAGAAGCGCGGCGGTCCCCGGGGCGCCGGAGGCGGAAACGAGGATGGTGATCGGTCTCAGCTCAGCCACGCGACCAGCTTCTCACGAGAGATCGATCCTGTCCTCGTGCAACTGTTGGAGCCGCCGTTCCTTCTCCGCGTCCAGCATTGCGCGCATCGTCTGGCCCATCGTCGCGCCGTGGAAGGCCCAGATCTCAGGATGTGTCAGCAGCTGCAGCCAGGGGAACGCGCCGGCGCGTAGCTCGTCGTGCGGGCAGCCGGAGCGCCAGTGCTGGTTCGAGTCGGAGCGATACGTGGCCGGGTCGAACCACGGCTCCTGCATCACGTTAATCCGGCCGTCGGCGAGCGGTGCGCGCATGTACTCGGGATCGGGGTTGTGCCAGGACACGACCGGATCGAGGCAGTTGTCCTGCGACGCGTTTGGGTAGACAACGTGCTGCGCGACGCGGTGGCCGAGCTCGCGTAAGCGGGCGATTGCGGCGACTCCCTCGGTCGAGTCGAGGTTGTAGAAGACCGACTCGGTCATCAAGAAGTACGTCGCGGTCGCGCTGGCGTCGTGCTCGATCTCGGCCATGCGGAGCGCTGCGTCGAGCGAGAGATCGACGTCGTGGCGCAGGATCACGGTGCCTTGCGCGGGCGCACCTTCGAAATGCGCGAACCGGTAGCCGCCCGCCTGCGCGGCAGCGATCAGCTCGCCGTAGTGCGCGAGATCGAACGCGCAGCTCATGCCTCGACCTCGACCTGGAGCAAGCGCGCGGCTGCTTCGGCGCGGTCCAGCGCAGCCATGTTCGTGTCGGCGATCGCGATCACGTAGCCACGCCGATCGCCGTCGAGTCGCACGGGCCGGATCGTCTCACCGACCTGCAGATACGTCGCCGCTTGAACGACTCCCTCGGCAGCAAGCACCGGCTCCAGGCTGCCGATGCGGGTCACACGGCCGGTCGGCAGAGGGCCAGGTTCGGCGGTGAGGAAGCGGATCGCGAGTGGCTGCGAGAGCTGCGGCCGAGCGATCTCGTCGGGTACCGCCTCGCCAAGCGCGAATCGCAGCGCGAGCTCGACGAGATCGACTCCTGTCGCGTGACGCACAAGATCCGCCATCTGTCCGCCGGGAATCCGTGCTGCGACCTCAACCACCGCGACCGATCCGTCCGGCGCCGCAATCAGTTGGGGGAAGGCGATCCCGTTGCGCAAGCCGAGCACCTCGACCGCGCGCTCGGCGACCCGCTCCGACAGCGCGAGCTGGTCGCCATAGGCGGTTGCGGGGTACACGTGGATCCAGCCGACGCCGAACCCGATCCCCGGCGGGCGCAGGCGATCGGAAAGCGTCAGCACCTCGGCCCGGCCCTCGCGGGCGATCACGATCCCGTTCATCTCGGTTCCGTCGACGAAGCCTTCGAGAATGCACTCTTGCTCGGCCGATTCCGCGAGAGCCGCGTGAAGGTGCGCGTCGAGATCGTCGGAGGAGTTGATTCTGAAGACACCGCGCTGACCGCCCGAGTCGGCCGGTTTCAGCACTGCCGGCACGCCGACTGTCTTCAACGCGAGTCGCCCCTCGGCTAGCGATCGCACCGCGGCGAACGGCGGCTGCGGAATCCCTTCTTCCGCGAGCGCGCGGCGCATAACGATCTTGTTCCGCATCCGGTGCGCGGTCTCCGTCCCGATCGACGGCAGGCCGAGTCGCTCGGTCACCGCGGCAACCACGGGGACGGCCCGGTCGGCCGACACCGTGAGCGCGCCGTGTACCGCGTGCCGGCGCGCCACTTCCGTGACCGCGTCAATGTCGCTGAAGTCAACAGCCTCGGCGATATCCGCCAGCTCGAGCCCCGGCGCAGCGGGGTTGCGATCGACGCCAACGACCCGCAGTCCGCGTGCGCGCGCCTGCGCGATCGCCGCGCGCTGATGGCGCCCGGCGCCGACGAAAAGAACGGTCTTCACTGGTGCGCGATGCTACCCGCGTCGCACCCGCGCTCTCTGTGGGGCGATTGGCACGAACTTGGCCGTGTTCGTCGCAGACACGTCACAGTTTCCGCGTTACGCTCGTACTGTGGGGAGGAGGCCGGTGGCCCGGGTAATTGGGTCGCGGGGGACACGTCCGCAAGAGACAGTGGACGAGCCATGCGAAGATCGCCCAACCGCCCCCGCTAGACTCGCCGCGTGGCCCTGACCGGAAAGCGGATCGTGATCACGGGGGGCGCCGGGTTCATCGGGACGACCCTCGCGAGGCGGCTCGCCGACGACAACGAGATCGTCCTCTTCGACAACCTCCACCGGGACGCGCTCTCCGGCACCGAGCTCGCATACCGGCCGAATGTCAGGTTCGTAGCGGGCGACGTCCTCGACCTTGCCGCGCTCACCGAGGTCGCGAAAGGCGCGACACACCTAGTTCACGCCGCAGCGATCGCCGGCGTCGACACCGTCCTCGCGAGCCCTGTCCGCACGATGCGCGTCAACGTGATCGGCACCTACAACGCACTCGAAGCCGCGCTCACGACCAGCAACACGCTCGAGCGGGTGATCGAGTTCTCGACAAGCGAGGTCTTCGGCCAGCACGCGTTCAACGTCGCCGAGGGTCACGTGACGACGATCGGCTCGGTCGGCGAGGCTCGGTGGACGTACGCGGTGTCCAAGCTTGCGGGCGAGCACATGGCGCACGCGTATCACGACGAGCTCGGCCTACCGATTGTGTCGGTCAGGCCGTTCAACGTGTACGGCCCGGGCCAGATTGGCGGCGGTGCGATCAGGGCCTTCATCGAGGCGGCGATCGACGACCGACCCCTGACGATCCACGGCGACGGCTCGCAGATCCGCGCGTGGACGTACGTCGACGACATGGTGCGCGGCCTGCTCCTCGCGCTCGAGCACCCAGCGGCGGTCGGCGAGAGCTTCAACATCGGCAACGCGCGCTCGACGGTCACGATCTTCGACCTCGCGCAGCGGATCAAGCGCATCTCCGGCGCGTCGGGCGCGATCACGTTCGAGCCGCTGAACTACACCGATGTCGAACTACGCATCCCGAACGTGTCGAAGGCGCGCGAGCTGCTCGGATTCGAAGCCGAGGTCGAGCTGGACGAGGGCCTCGAGCGGACGATCGCGTGGTACCGCGAGCAGCGCACCTTGTCGTGAGCGAGCGAGCGGGCGTGAGCGAGCGGATCCGTCTAGCCCGCCCGGATGTCGGCGCGGCCGAGCTGGCCGCGATCGCCGAGGTTCTCGTCACCGGGCAGCTGACGATGGGCCCGAAGGTGAAGGAGTTCGAGGCGCTGCTCGCCGGCGCCTGCGAAACCGAGCACGCCGTCGCCGTGTCGTCCGGGACAGCCGCGCTGCACGTCGCCGTCCTCGCGCTCGGCATCGGCCCTGGCGACGAGGTGATCGTACCTGCCTACACCTTCCCGGCGACCGCGAATGTCGTCGCGCTCGCGGGTGCGCGTCCCGTGCTCGTCGATGTCGATCCGCAGACGTTCAACCTCGATCTCTCGCTGGTCGCCGACGCGATCACGCCCCGGACGAAGGCTGTGTTGGCCGTGCATCTTTTCGGCCGCCCGCTCGATTGGGACGCGCTCGAGGCGCTGGTCCCGGCGGGTGTCACGCTCGTCGAGGATGCCGCCGGCGCGCTCGGTGCGCGGTACCGCGGCCGTCCGTGTGGCTCGCTCGGCGCGGCGGGCTGCCTCTCGTTTCATCCGCGGAAGATCGTGACGACAGGCGACGGCGGTGCTCTCACGACGAACGATGCGCCGCTGGCCGAGCGCGCCCGCACGTTGCGCAATCACGGCTGGAGCCCATCCGATGGCTACGACGACATGCCCGCGGCGGGCTTCAACTACCGCCTGCCCGATGTTCTGTGTGCGCTCGGCATCCCGCAGGTCGAGCGGCTGGAGGAGCTGCTCGCGGCGCGCGAGCGAGTGGCGCGCGGCTACGAGGAGCGGCTGTCGGGTTTGGTCGAACTGCCGGCGGCAGCAGAGGGCGATCGCCATGGCCTGCAGGCGTACGTCGTCCAGCTAGACCGTCGCGACGAAGCGATGGCAGCGCTGCGAGCCGAAGGAATCGAGTGCCAAATCGGCACGTACGCCCTGCACCACCTGGGCGCATACAAAGATGGAGGCAACTTCCCGGGAGCAGACAAAGCCTTCGAGCGAGCACTAGCGCTCCCGCTCCACACCGCTCTGTCGGACGCGGAACTAGACCGAGTCGCCGAGGCCCTTGCCCGCTTTGCGTGAGCTCGGAGCGGGCGACTATCTGGGAACAAACCGGCGAGTTGACCGCCGTCGAATCGAGTTCGCAGCCTCTCTCGGCATCACCGGATCAGCCGCTCACCCATCCCGTCGGATGACCGGTTTGACTACTCGCCTCTACCTCGATTCCGGCGGGACGAGATCTCGCTTCTCGGCGGCGACGTAAACCCGGATCTATTTTCCGACAATCCTTGTGCTGCGCTGTCCTCGCTTGCGGTGGTGCACAGATTGCCGAGCCGACCGACGACGCCTCAACCGCCAACTCAGCCAGGACGACTAGGCGACAGCCACGGCAGTGACCATCGACAAGCGGCGCGTCACACAGCGGGCATAGTTCTGGTTCCACGTTGTCAAAGATGACGCCAGATAGATCGTCAGATGTCCAGCTGGGGCGTCAGGTGGTGCGAGGAGCCGGGCTAGCTAACGGCCGTGGGATCAGCTTCCGCCACTGCCTCAACCTGGGGGGCCTGTGGCCAGGCAGGACTCTCGCGTCCTGGCCATATCGAGCAGATCCGTTCCGCGAGAGCGAGCGTGCGCTGGTCAATCGCCTGGTCGTCGAACCCATCCGGGTGCTCGTCAATCAGGAGTTGGTTGAGCAACAGTTTGCTGCCCTTGTTGAGCTCCGTCCGCTTCTTCGGCCACGCGCTGTTGGAGAGGGCTGAGTTTAGTGGGAGCGTGGTGACGGTCAGATTGCCCCAGCGGTGAATGCGGAGGTTGCGTTCCGCTTCGAGCTGTGCTCGCTCTTCCGGCGAGCCGTGTTCCGGGAGTGGCCAGCGATGGTCCCGCGTTTGGGGCATCACGTGCTCGATTGAGAGGCGTGGTGGGATGCTGAGTGCTTCGACCTTGTTGTTGTAGAGGGAGCGCTCGATGGCGGCGAAAACCATCGCGATCCGCGGCTGGGCGATGTTGTAGTAGGCGTCCCGGGTCGTCAGGTAGCTGAGCAGCTGCTCGTCGGTTGGCCAGCGGGTCGCCTCTCCCGCGGCACTACGTAAGTGGTCGAGAATGATCTCGTCCGCGCGGGCCGGATCGTGGCCCATCTTTTCCAGCATCGAGCCGATCTGCTGGTTGTAGTTCTTCCCTGTCAGACGCATCAGCGCCCGCCGCACGAGCCAGCTTTCGATCATCGCGAGAGCGCGTCGGCGTCGTTCCGGGGTGATCGTCGGTTCACAGAACAGGTAGAGGACGAGGGGCATCACCGTCGTCGTGTCGAGCACCTGAAGCCGCTCGAAGAACAACGCCTCCGGACTTCCGGGCGCCTGGTCGTCGAAGCCGCGCAAGATGCTCGCATCCCGGCACAACTCGTGCACGAGATCGTCGGCCTTCGGCCGCGGCGCCCCTTGAAGGATGTCCAACCGGAAGGTCGTGAACAGCTCGGTGGCGGGGATCACCCTGCGCAGCTTCATCCCGAGCCAGTGCATCAGGAATAGCTCCGCCCGTGGCCGGTTCAGTCGACCCTGCCGGACCTCGACCCGCCAGTAGTCGTCGTCGAGCTGCGGCCGCCACTGCTCCTCATACAGAGCGTCCACATCGAGCCCCTGACGGGACGCCTCCAGGAAGGCGACATTCTTGACAAGGTCGAGCGCGAGTAGCGGCGTACCACGCGCGTTCAGGGTCTCGAAGATCACCTGCGCGTTATCACCGGCCTCCAACGTGATCGTCACCACGCGTAGCAGGGCGCAGAGCGTCACCCGCAGAAGCGACAGGCGGGCTACGTGGGTCGCTTCGTCTGGGTCCTCGGTTACCCACTCTTGGAGAACCGAGGCGAAGTAGGCGTACGCCTCCTCGATCTTGTTGTTCGGGTCGTCACTGTTGTCCGGCGATGGCCCGCCGTCCTGCATTACTGCCTTGAACGCCTTCCGGTTGACGTTCGTGGGCCATACCTTGAACACCTCATCGCCACTCGCCCGCAACGGGTTGTTCGTGATCAACTCACGCATCAGCGCCGCGTCCGTACCCACAGCCACGTTCGAGGCGACCTTCGCAGCGGCGGCGAGCAGAACCTGCAAGGTCGTCAACCGCTGCTGCCCGTCGATCACGACATACACCGGGATCGTCCCCGGCGCCTGAGTCTCCTGATCGAGAACGATCGCGCCCAAGAAGTGCGACCAACCACCAACCGCCGCAGCGCCACCCTCCTGATGCTCAAGCAGCGCTCGAATGTCCTCCCACAGCGGCTCCCACTGATCGTCTTTGTCCCACACGTAGGGCCGCTGGTACAGGGGCACGACGTAGCGGACGGCCAGCTCGAAGAGCTCCGTCACATTCCGCGTATCAGGCTTCACCCGCTACCCACCTGGGCAGATCATCTGCGAGACGGTCCGCTCTGACAAGGTAGTCAACCCAGACGAGGGGAAGCCCGCTGCATGCGAGGCCGACCTTCTTGCGACCGAGGATCATGTCTGACATCTTTGCGACCGACCTTCCGAGCTAGAGATGAAGATGACTCCTATCTTTGACCGGCATGGAGAGACGGTGGCGTGGTTGCTCGATGACACCGTGCGAGACCTCTCGGGGCACCCCGTCGCGTTCATCCAGTGGGACAGTCTTTTCGACTACGACAGTCGGCTTCTCGGGCGATTCAGCAACGGCTTCTTCCGGGATCTTTGGGGGCAGCGCCGTGGCGTTCGTCGCTAACCATTCCTTTGGGCCGCCGACGCCGATGACTCGTCTACCGCCGTTTCCCCCGTTTCCTTCGATTGCGCCGATGCCCCCATTCCCCCGCTACCTCCGCTAGCACCCCTTCCGACAATGAGTTGGTCAAGCTGGACACGTCTCAAGACGCTCGTCGTCGCCAACCCCTCTCAGGCTGACCGAGAACGAACGAGGAGCGTGTTCGCCGGGGTGTTGGCCAAACGCCACACCGTCGTGCGTCAATATCCAAACATCGGAGAGATGACCTCCGACTGGCCCGCTTGCTTCATCCAGTGATGCCCCGGGGTTACGCCCTCGGGTTAGGTGTCCGATTGATGCTCCAACGAGGGTGGCCGCAACTCACGCAAAGGGGGCTGGTTTAGTGCTTCGCGGATCTCCCCCGCCCACCGACGGTGCCGTACTCACACCTGATCGGGCCTTCGGGCGGAGTAAAACCAATCATGAGGTTCGACGGACGATCGAGCACGTCGAGGAGATAGTCCTGCACCTTGTTTCCGAAGGGAGCTTGTACCTCCAGTCGGCTGGGTTTAGGCGCTAGCTCGCGGAGAGCAAGCGGCGGGCTCGGAGCATTTCCGCAACCGACCACGCCTGGAAGGGGCAGCCGGTCGCGCTGTGGGGGGCTTCTCCGTCTGCTGTCTCCGAGACTGACCCCAGGCCCCACTCTCCTAGGTGCGCTTCCAGACCGTCTAGGACTCCATCGATTGGCACGCGGGTCTTCAGCGCGGCTTCGACGTAGGACCCGATCAGCCAGGGCCAGATCGTGCCCTGGTGGTATGCGCGGTCTCGCTCCGCCGGGCCACCTTGGTGGCGCGCGGCGTAGCCCGGGTCGTCCGGCGCGAGGCTCCGCAGGCCGAGCGACGTGAGCAGCGGCGAGCACGCCTCGACCGCCGAGCTGTCCTGCAGCGGTCCGTAAGGCAGCGACACCGCGAGCAGCTGATTCGGGCGCTGACGCGGGTCGCCGACGATGTCCTGCCAGAGTCCGTCGGCCAAAAAGGCTGTCGGGAAGGATCGTCGCGCCATCGACTCGAGCGAGCGGACACGGGCGCCATCCTGACCGAGGCGCTCCAGGATTCCAGCCACCGTTGCAAGGCCGTTGACCCAGAGAGCGTTGATCTCGATTGGCTTTCCGGCGCGCTGGGTCACCGGAACCCCGTCGACACGGGCGTCCATCCAGGTCAACGCGAGCCCGTCAGCGCCGTGGGCGAGCAGTCCGTCGGCCGGGTCGACACCGATGCCGTAGCGCGTACCGCCAACGTGCGCGTCGATGATCTCGAGCAGGGTCGGTGCGAGCTCCGCGGCGAGATCGAGATCATCCGTGCGCGCGACGTGGCGACCGACCGCGTGCAGGAACCAGAGCGTGCCGTCGACCGTGTTGTACTCGAGCGTCCCGGTGTCAGCGGTGTTCGCAAGCATCCCCTCGCTCACCGTCGCAGCGTTACGCGTCAGGAGCCGGCGGCCTCCGTCGATGCGCCCCGTCTCGAGGAACAGGCCCTCGTACGAGGTCATCGTGTCGCGCGACCAGTCGCCGAACCACGGATACCCGGCCACGACGGTCGGGCCTGCGACGATGAACTGGTCGGCGGCGAGCGTCAACAGCGCGTCGATCTCGTCGACCGCACCGGACTGTTTGACGAGATCTCGCGCGCGCCGGCGTGACGACGCGACGATCTCCGGGCCGGCGGGGTGGCTTGCCGCGAGGTCGCCCGACCACGCCGTCACGGTCAGCGTGTCGCCGACGCTGAGGTCAGCCGCGAAAGTCCCGGCGAACCAGAGATCCTCATTCGAGTTCAGCCCGCGATCGGCCTCGGCGCGGTAGTGGACACCCGTGTACCACTCGCCCGCCGGCCTGTAGCCGGGGCCTGCAACGCGATAGGCGCCCTCGAAGGTGTAGCCGTCGGCGAGGTGCTCGACGGCGGGCTCGCCGTACGCGAACCGTTCGCCGTGGGCGCTGCGCCAGGTGCCGAGCGCCGCGAGCTCGAGCCGCGTCGAATCCGTTCCCGAGATCAGGGTGTGGACGATCGCCATCACGGGCGTGCGATGAACCGCGGCGATCTCGCGTTGCAGAATCACGTCGCCGACCTGCCAGCGCCAGCGCGGAACACCGTCCTCGAGTTGGAACGAGGAGAGGAGAGCGTTTCCCTGTGGGTCGACGGAGCCGTTTGCCCACTCGTGTATCGCCAGGCGGATCCGCGCGTTGCCGATCACGAGCACCGGGTCGAGCGAGGCGAGCCCGAGCATTCGCCCGCCAGGAGGCTCGGTCGCCGGGACGAGCAGGCCGTGGTAGCGCCGCGTGCGCAGCCCGCCGACGGTTCCCATCGCGAATCCGCCAAGTCCGTCGGTCACGAGCCACTCGCGAGATGACGCCAC
>JANYJX010000029.1 GCA_025358355.1 Actinomycetes bacterium
TCAGCACGCTTGAGGTATCGGCGGTGAACCGCTCGATCAGCTCCGTCGCCATCTCGAGCTCGCGTGCGCCGACACCGACCTCGCCTCCTGCTGGGATCCCGTCGGTGGGTCGGATCTCGTCGGCGAAGAACATCTTCGACAGCGTGAGGACGTCGTCGCGCACGCGAAGGCAGCCGAGATGCTGCTTCTTGCGCATCACATACGTCGCAATCCCCGCCAGGCCCGCGTTCTTCATCGCCGTGGTCAGCAGCGTGTAGACCTTCTCCGACCCCTCGGCGGGCCCGAGGTAGTACGAGCGCTCGAAGTAGATCGGGTCGATCTCGCTGTAGGGGACGAAGTCCGCGAGGTCGATCGTCCGGCCGAGCGGCCCTTCGGCCCGCGCGAAGTCGTCGTCGTCGAGATAGACGTACTCGCCTTTCGCCACCTCGTAGGCGGTGCTGATCTCGCTGTCCGGGACGCGCTCGCCTTCGTCCTTGCAGATCTTCTCGTAGCCGATCCGGCTGCCGTCCTTCACGTGGAGCAGGTGAAAGCGCAGATCCTTCTCGTCGATCGCGCTGTACATGCGGACCGGCACGTTGACGAGCCCGAACGTGATTGCCCCCGACCAGATCGCTCTCACCATCTCGACTCCTTGTCCGTTCACAGCGTTCGCACGAGCGCGAGGTCAAAGAGTACGAGACGGAAGGCAGAACTCCTACACCTGCGCAGCCGCCGACGGTGCAATACTGGCTCGTACCCGCGAACGGGGTGAGGCCCCCGTCTAACCGCTCAGCTAGCCACACCCGCTGGGCCAATGGCCTCTACCAACTGATCACACCACTCAGGAGGTAGACGCCATGAGCCAGATTGCGATAGCGGCAGTTCTCGCGGGAACGATCCTTCTCGCCTCGACGATCTCGGTTCAGATCGGGCTCGCGGTTGCGCTGATCGAGTTGGCCGCCGGCTTCATCGTCGGCAACTCACTCAACCTCAGCGTCCCGAGCTGGCTGAGCTTCGTCGGGTCGTTCGCTGGCGTCGTCCTTACGTTCTTGGCGGGCGCCGAGGTGGACGTGCCGCAGTTCCGCCGCGAGTGGCAGGCGTCCCTTTCGATCGGCTTCGTCTCGTTCTTTGCACCGTTTGCTCTCGTCGGCCTGCTCGCCTACTACGGGCTTGGTTGGAACCACCGGCAAGCCGAGATCGCCGGTATTGCGCTCTCCACGACGAGCCTCGCGGTGGTCTACGCCGTTCTTGTCGAGACCGGTCTCAATCAGACGCTGATCGGCAAGCGGATCATGGCCGCGACCTTCGTCACCGACTTCGGGACGGTAACCGCCCTTTCCGTCCTGTTCATCAAGCCGACGTTCTGGATCGTGCCGTTCATCGTCACGGCGATCGTGCTAATCGTCGGGCTGCCGCGCATCGCGCCGTGGTTCTTCGCGCGCTTCGGCGACCGTGTCATCGAGCCCGAGATCAAGCTGGTGTTCGCCGTGCTCTTCCTGCTCATGTGGCTCGGCGCGCGCGCCAACTCGCAGGCAGTCCTCCCGGCGTTCGTGCTCGGTCTCGTGATGTCGAGCCACTACGTCCGGCATCGCAAGGAACAGGAGCGGCTCCGCGTGGTCGCGTTTGCGTTCCTGACGCCGTTCTTCTTCCTGAAGGGAGGCATGAGCGTCTCGGCGTCGGCGCTATGGGGCAATCTCGGCGTCCTCGGGCTGCTCCTCGTCGGGAAGATGGTCCCGAAGCTGACGGGTGTCTACCCTCTCGCCCGCCGCTACTGCGCGCCTCACGCGGCGTTCACCACGTTGCTCATGAGCACGGGCCTGACGTTCGGGACGATCAGCGCGCTGTACGGCCTGAATGCGCACATCATCGACCGGACGCAGTTCTCGCTACTCGTCGGCACCGTCGTCCTGTCGGCAATCATCCCGACGGCGATCGCGCAGCGCTTCTACCAACCGAAGGCCGAGGAGCACCGGGATCTGACCGCCCCGGTTGCACCCGCAGGGGTCACGCGCTCGCCGTAGACCGATGAGGTCGTGGGCGACGGGCCGACATGAATTCTTAAGAACTCCGAATCGCGGTTGCGGCGACACTAGCCGTGCGAACCTGCAGTCAAGGAGGAATCCATGCGGAAGACATTCACGATGGCGCTTGCCGTCGTCGCTGCCGGCGGCGTGCTGGCACTCGGCTTCGCCGTCGCGGCGCTCGGCTCGTCGACGTCCTCGGCTGCGCTGGCATCGACGAGCGAGACGACGACCACGCCGACGAGCACCACCGAGCAAGGGAAGGCGACGCCGTACGCTGCCACGCTCGGTGCCCGGGCCGAGGTGCCGAAGGCGACCGGTGTCTCGAGCGGCGCCGGCGGCAGCTTCTCGGTCACACTGACCGACAAGGGCGGCAGCTACACGGCGACGTGGAAGCTCGCTTTCCACGCGCTCACGGGCAAGGCCGTCGCCGCCCACATCCACCAGGGCAAGCCAGGCAAGGCAGGCCCCGTCCTCGTTTCGCTGTGCGGGCCGTGCAAGTCCGGGGCGCATGGCAGCGCCAAGGTGTCCGCAGCGGCCGCCAAGGCGATCAAGTCGGGCTCGGCGTACGTCAACGTGCACACCGCGAAGAACGCCAATGGCGAGATTCGCGGCCAGGTGAAGAAGAAGTAGCGCCTGTTCAGTACGTAAACACCGTCGCGCCCTCGCCGACCCATTCCCAGAGCGCCGCCGAGCCGAGAACCGACGCGTTCGCTTGCAACGAGCCCTCGTCCAGACCGCGACTTCGCCCGCAGACCGGGTAGAGGTAGATCTTCCCGCCGGCGCCTGCGAACGCCGCCGAAAGCTCTCCGAGCGCGGGCCGCCCCTCCTGCGCCGGTACCGACTCCGGCCCCCGTGAGTCCGAGCCGCACCGCCTCCTTCGTCATGAAGAACAGCGCCGTGTTACCGGCTGCCTGTGCGGCGGTGCCCACCAGGTAGGCGATCGTCGAGGACTCGGGGTCCTCCGGCCCGGACGTCAGGTTGATCACGACCTTTCACATGCCGTTCTCCTCTCTAGAGTTCGAGGTGTTCGGCTGCGAGCAGGATGGTCAGGGCGGTCTGCCCTTCCGCGAAGCCTCCGGCGCGCGCGCTCGCGACGGCCTCGGCGAGTGGTTGGCGCACGAGCGTGACGTTCTCGCCTGCCTCGGGGCTCGCTTCGCCGAGCTCGACGCCGGTGGCGAGGAACGCGTCGGAGCGCAGGCTGAGGTGCGCGCTCGACGAGAAGAACGTCGTGAGCTGCGTCCACTCGCGCGCGGTTCCGCCGGTCTCCTCCCGCAGCTCGCGCTTCGCGGCCTCGAGCGCCGACTCGCCGTCTTCGACCGATCCGGCCGGGACCTCAAGCGTCCAGTCGCGCACCGGATGGCGATACTGGCGGACGAGCAGGAGGTCGTTCCCCGGAGTGACGGCGGCGACGAAAACAGCGCGCGGCACGGCGAGGTACGAGTAGTCCATCTGGCGGTGCGGAGTCGTCAGGTGGTCGCGGATCACCGCGCGCCACGGCGAGCCGGCGAGCAGCTCGCTCGACACGAGCTCGGGTTCGGGGGGAGGCGGGATCACGCCGGCGAGCGTGCGAACGAAGGCGTCAGTGCGCGGCGCGTGCAGCCGGTCGAGTTCCCGCGCGACGAAAGCGAGATCGACGAGCGTGTCGACATCGCGCCAGGCGGACAATTCGATGATGCGCAGCCCTGCGTCGGCGCAGCGCTGCCGCGTCACCGCGAGAACCGCGGGCGTCGACCAGGGGATCTCGCGGAAAGGCGTGTCGTGCGGCTCGCGCATCGCGATCAGCCAGTAGCCGCCGTCGAGCGCCGGCCCGAGCACGACGTCGGCGCCCGCGGCGAGCGCGCGAAACGCGGCTGCGATCGACCCGGACGGCATCCCGGGCACATCCGACGAGACGATCGCGACCGGCCCGTTGCCGACGTGACCGGCGATGCCGAGCCGCAGCGCGTCGGCGAGCCCGCGTCCTTCCTGCAGCACGAGCGGCGTGCCGGGTGCGAGCCGGGCAAGAGCCGCCGCGTCGTCGGGCGAGGCGTACAGGATCCGCACGTCGTCTGCCTCGGCCCGGCAAGAGTCGAGCGTGTCGAGCAGCAAGGCTTCGTGCAGCTGCGCGGCCTGCTCGGGAGAGAGCGGCGGTACCAGGCGCGTCTTCGAACGGCCGCTCGCGGGCGCCTTCGCCACGACGAGGACGAGCTCAGTCATTCTTCGCCCCAGCGCGGATCCACGCGACGATCGTCTCTCGTTCCGACGCGACCAGGAGCTTCCGGTTCGACGGGTCGGGCGGATGGATCACGAGGTACGAGAGCTCGGGCCGGCCAGGAACAACGCGTTCGAACGCTGGGTTCGTCGCCGCCGAGACGCGGTACAGCTGCCCGTAGGCGTGTCCGGGCCGCAGGTCGAGGTACGGGTACGCGACGGGATGGCAGGTCACGCACTTGCTGTCGAAGATCGGCTGGACATCGCGGGCAAACCGCGGCGCGCCATGTCGCCCGCTCCCGCCGATGGCTACCGCCGCCGCGCCGAAGCCGGCAGCCACTAGGGCCATCAGCAGGATCAGCTTGCGACGGTCAGGAAGCCGGAGGTGTTGCACTGGTGGTCGACGGCGAGGAACACCCACGAGCCGGGCAGCAGCCGCGGCATCGTCCTGATCCAGCGACCCGCCCCGCCGCTCGGGTTCCGCAGTTCGAGCACGAGACCGGTCTTGGGGTTCGCCGCGAGCGTGTAGTTGCCATCCAGGCTACTGCCGCTCACGGTCATCGAGAGGCGTTTGCCGTTGACGCTGGCGTTCGCAATGTTCGGATTGGAGATGACGCGGCTCGGCAGCCCGAAGTTGACGGTCTGCGTCGCACCCGCCGCGAGCGCGACGATGCGCGAGACGTAGATCGAGTTCGGCGCGTATGCCTTGAGCAGGAACCGCCCGGCGGGGGAGTGGTCGAGCGTGAAGCGGCCGGAGCCGTCGGTCTGCGCGACGCGGTAGTGCTCCTCGCCGCCTTGCTGCGTCGGGCCTTTGAGCAGGATCGTGACGAGCGCGCCAGCGATCGGCCTCCGTTGCTGGTCGATCACCGTGCCAGAGATCGTGCCGGTGCCTCGCGACGAGTTCGCGTCTTGCGCGGCGGCGAGCCCGCTCGGCGGCGATCCGGGTGTCGTCACCTTCGGCCCGCTGGTCTTCCCGTCCGGGCCTTTCGCTCCTTGCTCGATCCACGTTCGGATCAACGCTAGGTCGGTGCTCGCGATCGGTGGCGACGAGGGCGGCATGCGGCCACCGATTGCCGGGATGTCCGCGATCGGCGCGTTGCCGCCGACCTTCAGGAACAGGAAGCTCCGGCCGGGATCGCCGGCCACGACGCGGTAGAGATCAGGATCCTCGAGCGCGCGGATGCCGACGAGGCTGGCATACGACTTGCCTTTCTGCAGGTTCAGGGACGGATTGACAAACGGATGGCACGAGGTGCAGCCGTACTTGACGAACAACGACTGGACTTGCGCATACGCGACCTGCTTTGCCGCCGCCGGCTTCTTGGCTCCGCCGCCGCAGCCGGCCGCGAGGAGCGCGGCGGCCAGGACGACGATGAGGGCTATAGCGCGCATCGGGCGCACAGCGTCCCTGGTTTCGTGCCCACACGTCAAGGCGTAGACCTTAAGAAAGTCTGTCTAGAACTACGCATGGCGCGCCACGACCGTGAGCATCCGCAGCCCCGCCTTGAGCGACGGCCCGAGGCGTCCCGAGACCTTCGACTCTCCACCTCGACGTGCTCGGGCGACGACGGCCAGCTCGCTGATCGGCAGGCCGGCGCGCGCGGCCTTGACGACCATCTCTGTTGGCCAGCCGTACGTCAGCTCGGTCAGCTCGAGATCGAAGAGCGCGTCGCGACGCACGGCTCGGAGCGGCGGTATGTCCTTCACGGGCACGCCGTAGATCCGCCCGACGAGCCACGAGACCCAGTGGTTGCCGAGCCGCTGATGCAGATGTTGCGCACCCGCTTCACGGTCGGTTCGGCAGCCGAGCGAGAGCGCCGCGCGGCCGGCGAGCACGGGTTCAAGCAGCTGCGGGATCGTTCGTGGGTCGTCGCTGCCGTCACCGTCCAGGAACACGATGATGTCTGCTGCGGCGGCCTCGGCGCCGGTGAGGCACGCCCGCCCGTAGCCCCGGCGAAACTCACTCACGACGCGTGCTCCCGCTCCGTACGCCGCCTCGACGGTTCCGTCGGTGGAGCCGCCGTCGACCACGATCACCTCGTCTACTGCACCCGGTGGGAACTCGGCGAGGAGGCCGGGGAGAGCCGCGACCTCGTTCAGCGTCGGGATCACGGCGACGACCAGCGGTCGATCTGGCAGCGGCGAGAGTCGCGCGACCGGCGCACGCCGTGGCCGCGCGACGCGCACGACGGCGAGCGCGAGGAACGGGCCGTAGATAGCGAGCCGTACCCAGGTCGGCAAGCCGTGCTCGATCCCGAAGACGTAGATCAGCGGCAGTGTCCCGGTGAGCCAGAGCCAGGCGGGCGCGGCGGTGACGGCGAGGAACGGCAGCAGCCAGAGGCCGTACCAGGGCTGGAGGTAGTTCGTGGCGAGTAGCTCGCCGCCGAGGACGAGAAGCGCGGTGCGCGCGATCTGGTCGACCGACTCGTGCGCCCGGAGCGAGAGAATCGCGACGACCGCGAGCAGCATCGCGAGCAGGAGGTAGCGCGCCGCATCACCGCCGATCAGCGGCTGGATCTCCTTCCACGCTAGCGAGCCGACGTCCTCGTGCTTCAGGAGTCGCACCGCCGTGCCGGTGACGCGGGAGCCGACGGACGAGTAAGCGAGGTAACCCACCGCGATGACGCCGATCGTGACAAGGATGAATCGCCGACCGCCGCGCCGAGCGAGCACCGGCAGCAGGAGGAGCGGGCCGAGCTTGACGAGCGTGCCGAAGCCGACCGCCGCTCCTGCGAGCCCCTTCCGTCCGAAAGCGAACGCCGCCAGCAGCGCCGCGCTTGCGAGAAGGGCCAGCGCGTCCACGTGTCCGTTCGCCGCTATTTCACTGATCGCGAGCGGGTGCCACGCGACGAGAAGCACGCGTTCCGGCGGCGCGCGCAGCCGCGTCAGCGTCAGGATCATCATGCCGATCGCCGCCGCTTCAGCCAGCAGAAAGAGCCAAGTCGTCGCGCGCAAGCCGTGCCCGAACACGACGCGTGCAGCCGCGAACGACGCCTCGGCGCCGGGCGGATAGTTCGTCCGCCAGGTCGGGTGGTTGATCGAAGGCCAGATCCTGGGGTCGCGAAGACGTTCGAGTGCCCGATCGGTGGGTGCGTGCCGGTACGGGTTGATGCCGGCGGCTTGGACGCGCGCATCCCAGGCATAACGGTTGATGTCGGTCGTCAGCGGCGGCGGGGACGACGGATCGAATGCGGCAACGCGTAGCAGTGCTGCGATCGCCAGCACGAGCACGACACCCGCCCGTCCGATGCCGAGCCCGCGCCACACGAGCCATGCAGCGGGAAGAAAAAGGCCGAACGCCGCGACCTGGCCGGTGATCTGGCCCCGGAGACCGGCTCTCGCGCGGAGCGCGATCTCAACCGCCAGCAGCGCGCCCCCAAGCACGACAACCGCTGCGGCTTTCGTTGTTGCGCCCGGCGACCGCCGGGCATCGCTTACGCTCACCTGATGTTGCGCGCGACATCCGTGCCGACGGGCTGGTCGGCGACGACCCGCAGGAACCGTGAAACCGCGGCTTCGAGCGGATTGATCTGGCGCGAGACGAGGAGGTCGAGATCGGTGACGCCGTGGCGCACAGTCGGTGCGAACGGATGCAGGAACGCGCCGTCGGCGGTGAGCGTCAGCTCCGGCAGGATGTCCATCGGCCCCGGCTCGACACCCATGTCCTCGAGCGCTGCGCGGCCACGCCGAACGACGCTGCGCACGAGGTGGTCATCGTCCGAAATACCCCAGGAGCGGTGCAGCTCGCAGAGCCGGCTCAGCTCGTCTTCGGTCTGATCCTCGACAGTCGTCGCGATCCGCACGCGGATGCCGCGCTCGAGCAAGGCCGGCACCGCAGTTGCGACGCGCGCGAAGTTCTCGGGGCCGCGTAGCGCGTCGTTGTGCGACGCCTCCGGCGAGTCGAGCGAGATCTGGAGCGCGACCACGCTGCCGGCAAGCGGCTCGAGCCGGGTGAGGATCCGCTCCGTGAAGAGTGTCCCGTTGGTGAGGACGACCGTCGGCAGGATCCCCCCGAGCTCGGCGATCGTCTCGGCGGCGTCTTGGAGCATGAAGATCTCGCCGCCGGTGACGCCCAGGCAAGTGAAGCCGAGGTCGCGCGCGTCGGTCGCGGCGCGCACCATGATCTCGCGGCCAAGCGCGCGACGGTTCGCGATCCCGGGTCGCGACTCCGTAAGGCAGTAGACGCACGCGAGATTGCAGTGATACGTCGCGTACAGCCACAGGCGATTCCCGCACCGACCCTCGGCGACCGCGTTCTCGAGGGCGTCGCGCATCAGTTCGGAGGTGGGACCTGGAACGCGGTGCAGTACTGGTTCAGAAGCTGGGTCGCGCCGATCAGGAGCGACAGCTCGATTAGCTGGTCGTCGCGGACGTGGTCGAGCAGGCGCGCGACGAGGTCGTCGTCGATCGAGTGCGGGTCGGCGACGTACCGATCGACCCACTCGAGGATCGCGCCCTCGCGCGCGGGCAGCGATGACGCGGGAAGCTCGTTGCAGGCAACAGCAATGTGCTCCGCCGGTGTTCCCAGCTCGAGCGCGAGCGGGCGGTGGGCGGCGAGGCAGTATCGGCACGCGTTCAGCTGCGAGACGCGCACGACGACGAGCTCTTTCGTCGGCAGGTCGACGGCGCCCTCGTCGAAGATCTGGCCGAGGAATGGCAGCAGCGTCTCGAGCAGGTCGGGCGCGTTTGCGAGCGAGCGCTTGAGCGGCGAGGCCGAGCCGTCGGCCGCGTAGATCGACCGCGCGTGCACCGGGGCTTCGTCCCGTTCGAGAAGGCGCACGCGGCTCATACGCGCTTCCTACCAGCCGCGCCCGCCCGACAGCAACACGAATAAGACACGCGTAAGAACTTCCCCTTCGCGCTGCGGGGGGTCTCTCGCGGTTAGGGTTGAGCTAGCGGTTGTGACCGAGCCGCGGTAGTGACCGAACGGAGGAGACGGATGACCGGCACGAGCGCGACGGCCAAGAACTTCATCGGGGGCGAGTGGCTGCCGAGCGCATCCGGGGACACGTACGAGAAGCGCAACCCGTGGCGGCCGTCGATCGTCACCGGCACGTTCGCCGCGTCCGACGCGCGTGACGCCGCCGCCGCGGTCGAAGCCGCGCAGGGCGCGTTCCGTGCTTGGGCCAGCCTGCCGGCGCCGCAGCGGGCCGAGTTCTTCTACCGCGCCGCCGCCGCACTCGAGGCGCGCGTCGAGCAGATCGCAAAGGACATGACCGCCGAGATGGGCAAGCCGTTGCGCGAGGCGCGGATGGAGGCCGGCCGCGCAGCGGCGATCCTGCGCTACTCCGCCGGCGAGGCATTCAGGCCGGCAGGCGAGGTCTACGAGCCCTCGGTCGCGAACCAAACGCTCTACACGCGGCGGCGGCCACTTGGCGTCGTCGGGCTGATCACGCCGTGGAACTTCCCGATCGCGATCCCGGTGTGGAAGCTCGCGCCGGCGCTGATCTACGGGAATGTCGTCGTGCTGAAACTGGGCTATGAGGCGCCGCGCACGGGGCTGCACATCGCCGAATGCTTCGCCGAAGCGGGGCTGCCGCCAGGCGTGCTCAACGTGATCACCGGCGTCGGCTCGAAGGCTGGGGCGGAGCTCGTGTCGAACCCTGGTGTGCGCGCGATCTCGTTCACCGGCTCCGTCGCTGTCGGGCGCGCGGTGCGCAACGCGGCGACGGCGCGCGACTGTCGCGTCCAGCTCGAGCTCGGCGGGCAGAACCCCGTGATCGTGATGCCGGACGCCGAGCTCGACCGCGCGGTCGAGGCGTCCTTTGCCGGCGCGTTCTGGTCGGCCGGGCAGAAGTGCACGGCTTCGCGACGGCTGATCGTGCACGAGACGGTCTACGACTCGTTCCGCGAGAAGTTCCTGGCGCGCGTCGCGGCGGCGAAGGTCGGCGATCCGTCCGACCAGACGACCGAGGTCGGGCCGGTCGTCAACGAAGGGCCAATGGACGAGATCCTCGCGGCGATCGAGCGCGGCAAGGCCGAGGGTGGCACGGTTGCCGCGGGTGGCGTGCGTGCCGACGACGAGGGCTACCTGATCGCGCCGACCGTCTTCGAGAACGTTGCCGACGACGCGTTCCTCGCCTGCGACGAGGTCTTCGGGCCGGTCACGTCGCTGTATCGCTTCTCCTCGCTCGACGAGGCGCTGGCGAAGGCGAATGCGGTGACGTTCGGCCTCTCGGCTGCGATCTTCACGCGCGATCTGCACGCCACGCAACGTTTCGCGAACGAGCTGCAGGCGGGGATCCTGCACGTGAACTCGCAGACCGCCGGCGCCGATGTCCATGTCCCGTTCGGCGGGCTCAAAGGCTCGGCGTGGGGGCCGCACGAGCAGGGCCGCGCGGCGATGGAGTTCTACACCGAGACGGTCACCGTCTACCAAGACGCGCCACTTGGCTGAGAGGGCGCTCGTCACCGGGGTTCGCGGTTGCCTCGGAGCGTGGACGGCGCGCGCGCTGCTCGACGAGGGCGTTGAGGTCGTCGGCTTCGATCTCGGGGACACGCGCCACCGGCTGGAGCTCGTCCTCGGCGAGGACATCGCCCGCGTCACGCTCGTCCAGGGCGACATCACTGATCGAGCGGCGCTCGATCGTGCTCTCGACGAGCACGCGATCACGCGCGTCGTGCATCTTGCCGCTTTGCAGGTCCCGCTCTGCCGCGATGACCCGGTGCTCGGGGCGCAGGTCAATGTCGTCGGCACGATGAACGTGTTGGAATCTGTGCGCGCACGCCTCGATCGGATTCCTGGCGTCGCGTTTGCGTCCTCGACCGCGGTCTACGGGCCAAGCGATCCGTCGCCCGCGCCCGAGACCGGCGGCACCGCGCAGGCGACGCACTATGGTGTGTTCAAGCACGCGAATGAGGGCAACGCGCGGATCGCTTGGGCCGAAGGCGGCGTGCCGTCGATCGGCATCAGGCCGTACATCGTCTACGGGCCTGGCCGCGACCAGGGGCTGACGTCTGGGCCGACACTCGCGATGGCCGCGGCGGCTCGCGGCGAAGGCTTCACGATCGGCTACGGCGGCGTGGCGCAGTACGACTACGCGCCGGATGTCGGAATCGCCTTCGCGCGCGCGTCGGCGGTTGTGCACGAGGGCGCGATCGTCGCGAACTTCCCCGGCGCGGTCGCATCGATGCAAGAGGTCGTGGGCGCGATTGAAGCCGCAGCTCCCTCCGTCGCGGGAAAGATTGGCTGGGACGACGTCGCGCTCCCGTTCCCGGCTCAGCTCGAGGCAACGGAGCTCGAAGCGACGATCGGCGCGCTGCCCAAGACATCGCTTGCAGCGGGTGTCGCGGCCACGATTGGGTGCTTCAGTCGCTAGCGCGGCTCGAGTGCGGTAGCGCGAACAGCGCGAAAAACTGCGCAGCGATCAAGCCAGCAGCAACCCACAGCACGGCGTCGAAGGAGTTGGTCGCGTCGCGAATCGCGCCGAGCGCGAACGGCGCCAGCGCGGCGAGCGTGTACCCCCCGCCGAGCATCATCGCGACGAGCGCACCGAGCCGCTCAGGTCGATCTTCGAGGTCGAGCGGCACGGTCATCACGAGCGCGAACATCCCGCCCTGCGAGATGCCGGCCAAAGCCGCCCAGCCGAAAGCGAAAGCCGGAACGGTGACGAGGCCGACCGCCCCGGAGAAGAACAGGACGTTCATCAGGAGCAGCCACGTGCGACGGCGATCCTGTCGGTCGGAGAGCCACGGGACGATGAACGACGAGGCGATGGCGGCCATGTTCATCACGGCCAGGAGTAGGCCGGCGCGGCTGTCGCTCCAACCGCGCTCGCCGTACGCATCAGGCAGCCACGCGTTGAGCCCGTAGTATGCGCCGCCCATCAGCGCGAAGATCGCGACGAGCAACCACGCCGTGCCGCTCGCCCAAGGCAGCCGCGGGATCCCCACCGCGGCGGGTCGGTCGTGCGGCTCCTCTCCTCTTGTGAGGTAGACCCACGCAACGAGCGAGCCGCAGGCGACCACCGACAGCGCGATCAACGCGCCACGCCAGCCGCCGAGGACACCCGCGAGCGGAACGGCGAGCGCGGCCGAGGCTGCCGATCCGCACTGGATACCGGTGGTGTAGACGCCCGTGCCGGTTGCGGGGCGGCTCGCGAAGCGCTCCTTGACAGCGATCGGCGCGAGCGCGTTTCCGATGCCCATCCCGATGCCGACAGGCAATGTCAACAACACGACCGCCCACGCTCCGGGGCCGAGTGCGCGAATGATCCCGAAGCTGCCGATCAGCGTGAGCCCGAGCGCCATCGCCTGGCGCGTCCCGATCCGCGCGGCGAGATACGCCGCGAGCGGCGCGAACAGCCCCATGCACAGGACAGGAATCGTCCCGAGGAGGCCGACAACCGCGTGCGAGCTTCCGAAATCCATCTGGATCGCCGGAATCAGCGGCCCAGCGCCAACGATCTGCGGCCGTAACGCGAGCGCTGCAAAGAAGAGAGCGGCGAACGTCGAAGTGGCGCGGCGGCCGTGGGCGGCGCGGAGGTCTCGACGGGCCTCCGCGACCGGAACCATCGATCGATCCTAAAGCCTTGAGGTCTACGATGGCCGGATGGAGCGCTATGACGTGCTCGTCGTTGGCGCGGGGCCTGCCGGCTCGGCGACGGCGATCCACCTTGTTCGCGGCGGTGCGCGCGTACTGCTCGTCGACAAGGCGAGCTTTCCGCGCGACAAGCCGTGCGGCGGTGGGCTGACGGGCCGCGCGCTGCGGGTGGCGCCGTGCTCGGTTGACGCGGTGGTCGAGCACGTGGTCGACACGTTCGAGCTGCGCCTCAACTATCGGCGCAGATTCGCGGGCTGGCAATCGAGCTGACTCGTATCTCAAATGACCTGAGATTATTGGCCTCGGGGCCGCGTACCGGGCTCGGCGAAATCACCTTGCCGCCAGTGCAGCCGGGCTCGTCGATCATGCCGGGCAAGGTTAACCCGGTAATGTTCGAGATGCTTAATCAGGTTTGTTATCAGGTGATGGGGCAGGATGCGGCTATTG
>JANYJX010000066.1 GCA_025358355.1 Actinomycetes bacterium
GCCAGATCGTGCGCCCCGCCCGCACAGACGAACCCGACAGCAGCGTTCAGCTCGCCCCGATCCGCCAACGGATCGAATCCGTCTTCCACACCTGCAAAGACCTACTCAGCCTCGAACGACACGGCGCACGCACCCCACGCACCCTGCGAGCCCGCATCGCAACACGGCTACTCGCGCTCGCCGCCTGCATCCAACTCAACCACCAACTCGGCCGACCCAGCCGCGCCATCGCCGACTACACCGCCTAACCCCGTGGCATCAAACCATCTAGGGCCGCACACCTTGACGTTGTGCACGGGCGCACCGTGATCGAACCGCTTGGCGGTACGGCCGGACGAGCGGTACTCGGCGATCTCGCCGCGCGGACGCCGACGAGCGCCGAGGAGAGTGGATCCGTAGCGGCAGCGCGCTCATGAACGACGCGGCCGTGCTACGCCAACTCTTCTTGTACGGTCATGGGCCTCATGCTTGTCGCCTACATCGATGAGTCGTATGACAATCGGGAGTACGTCGGGTACTGGATGACGGCCGTCATCGTGCGCGAGAAGGCTCTTGCGACCTATTGGGAAGCGCTCTTGGCGATCGCGAACGGCCCTGGCCTGGCGCTAGATACAGAGCTGCATGGGAGCGATCTCTTCCATGGAGACAAGGCGTTCAAGGGTATGAGTCCCAACGATCGGATAGCTGTCTATCGTCGTGGGCTCGAGGTGGTCCGAGAGCATGCCCTCTGCGTCCTAGTTGCGGCGCATATCCCTGACTCTGAGGGAGCTCCATCGCTGATGGACTGGCGGATGTCGGTGCTATCTAAGCTCGTGCCCGAGATTCAAAGAGTCGCAAGGGCGCAGAGCGAGTTCGTGGTTCTAGTGTGTGACGAGGAACACAGCACGACGTCGCGGGTCGTCCAGTTGCTGCACGATGGCAAGGCGAGCTACGGCGTGCATGGGACTCCGATTCTCGAGACGGCAATGTTCTGCCGCAGCCAACACAGCCCTGGCGTGTGGCCCGCTGATCTTGCAGCGTTCCTAGAGCGCCGCATTGATCTTGGCTACGGCGACGATGCGAAGCGACGTTCAACTCTTCGACGTCTCAGAAGCATCTACCAAGAGAAGCGCGAGGCGCCGGTAATCATCACCGGTACGTTTGTTGTGTAAACGCAGAAAGCCGCCAAAGCGGCTTTCGCTGGTGGATACACGATTGGGTACGTGCGATCCGATCGAAAGAGTAGCTCACCTACACAGACTGTGCAAGCAACGATCTACACAAGCAAACGTACGTTCTTCCATACACCAACCTCTACAAGCACATCTGCGTTGTCCTGCTAGATGCTCATTACAAGCAGAAAGCCGCCAAGGCGGCTTTCGCTGGAAGATACACGGTTGGATACGTGCGATCTAGATGCCTTATCGGCGGATCGTGGCAAAACGTGACTTCCCGGATGTCCCCCGCGCTGCGATGGCCATCTTCGGCATTCGAGCGTTAGCGGGACAGGGGTATAGCCTGGCGCCGTGTTCCTGGCCGTCAGCCTGCACTACCTGCTCCACTGGTCGACGGGTGGGGGTTTACAACTTTGTCAGCGGGCCGCTGGCCGACATCACGCTGATCCGCGTTCGCCAGCACGCTCGTCCTCTGGCTCCGCAAGCACAACTGCCACGTCCACCGCTGCTGGCGGCTGAAGTGGCACCCTCACCCCGACCACGGGCACCCGGTGTGCAAGGTGCACCACCCGGACGGCAAGATCAACGCCTAGACACCGGCTAAACCGGAATGCTAGTGTCGCGCGCCTGTGGCTCGCTTCGACTTGCCGAGCGCCGCACCGGAGCCGCTCAGGCTCGTGCAGCTCTTCGTCAACACCGCGTCGGTCGTCGAGCACCGCGTCGAATGGCTGACGACTCCGACCGATCTCGAGACCTGGCTCGACGAGCACGGAGCGCAGCCGGCCGGCAAGCTGACCGAGGGCGATCTCGATCGGGCGCTCGCGCTCCGCGAGGCACTCCGCGACCTTCTCCGGCGCAACAACACGGGTGAGGAAGCACCAGCTGCCATAGCGGCTGTGAACGAAGCCGCGGTTCGCGCGCAGCTCGGGCTCGCGCTCGACGAGGCCGGAGTGCTTCGGCTCGATGTCCGCGGAACCGGTCTCGACGCCGCTCTCGGACGAGTCATCGCCGTCGGCTACGGGGCCATGCTCGACGGGAGCTGGGGCCGGCTCAAGTCTTGCCGAAAGTGCTGCTGGGCGTTCTACGACCCGTCGAAGAACCGCTCCGGCACCTGGTGCTCGATGCAGCTCTGCGGGAACCGGACGAAGACGCGCGCCTATCGGCGACGTAAAGCAGACGGGCCATGAGCCGCGCCCGCGCCCCGCTCGTTGTCGCTGCGGCGAGGTTGCGCGCGCACCGTGGCCGCTCGTTGCTCGTTGCGCTCGGCATCGCCGCGACGACCGCGATGCTGCTCGGCGTGACGGGCGGCAGCCTCGTCGCGCGGGATCGATCCGTCGCGCGCTCGTTGAGTGCGCTCCCGGCGGGCGACCGGAGCTTCCGTGTCGACGCGTTCGGCCTCCCCGCCGGTGAGACATACGCGGCCGCCGACCGTCAAGCGACCGCCGCGCTCCACCCGCTTTCGCCGACGAAATCACTGCGCGCGACGTTCTTCCGCGAACTTCGCATCGACCGCGAGCTCACGCAGCTCGTCGGCCTCGACGGCATCGCCGGTTTCGTTCGCCTCCGCACCGGCCGGCTGCCACAGAACTGTGTTCCGGCGCGCTGCGAGGTGCTCCAGATCGGCGTCGGTGACCGGCAACGGCTCGATGAAGGTGACATCCACCTCGTGCGCGTGGGCATTGCCGACTTGCCGGGGCGCGCGGTCTTCGGCGGCTCGCTTAGCACGACCCAGATCGGCGGCGACGCGCCCGTCTTGCTGGTCGCAAACGGCGGGCACGCTTTCGACGCGCTTCCCGCGTTCGACGGCATCTTCCGCACCTATAGCTGGATCGTGCCCGTAGATCCGGCCAAGCTCCACGTCTGGGAAATCACACGTGTGCTGGCCGACGAGACCCGCGCGCAGGGCAACCTGGCGCGCGTCGGCGATGTGTTCCGGCTGAGTGGGCCTGATCAGGCGCTGCTCGACGCGCGCGCGAGCGGACGCGTCTCGGCGCAAAGGCTCGTACTCGTCGGAGGCGAGGCGAGCGCGCTGCTGCTCGGGTTCGCGATCGTCGTTGCCGTCGGCATGCGGCGCGGGCTCGCGAGCGAGCGACGGCGGCTGCGGCAGCGCGGCGCGACGAGCTGGCAGACATTCCTTGCGGCGGCCGGCGAGATCGGCGCGCTGACCCTGTTCGGGACGTTGCTCGGAGTTGTTCTCGGCGTTGCGGTCGTCTCCGGCATTGCGCGAACGGCGGCTTCGCCCGCCGGCGGAGTCCTTGCCCATTCGCTGCGGTCGCCGGCTATTGCCGGCCTTGTCGTGGCGGTGTGGCTGATCTCGACTGCGGTACTGATCGCGGCAGCGCACACGCGCGAGGGCGAGGGCGAGACTGCGACGCGTCGAGTTGGGCTGCTCGATGTCGCCGCGATCGGCGCGCTCGGAGCCGTGGTACTCGGCCTCTCCCGTGGCGGGCTCGACTCGTCCACGATCTCGTCCGGAGGCAACCGCGTGCTGTTGCTGTTGCTTCCCGGGCTGATCTGCTTCGTCGCCGCTGTTGCCGTCGCGCGGTTGCTGCAGCCGTTGATGCGTCTTGGCGAGCGATTCGCGCGCAGGAGCGGCGCGCTTGTTCCCAGGCTCGCGTTGCTCGCGCTCTCGCGGTCGCCCGCACGCACGAAGGCGACTGCAGCGTTCCTCGTCGTCGGCCTCGGGCTAGCGCTGTTCGCGGCGAGCTGGCGCGCAACGCTCGAGCGCGGCGCGCGCGACCAGGCCGCGTTCCAGGTGCCGCTCGAAGCGACGCTGACCGAGGGCACGTCGCTCGTTCAGCCGCTCGATCTCGCTTCGATCGACGGTTACAACCGGCTCGCTCCCGGAGTTACCGCGTTCCCGGTCGTGAGGCGGCTCGCGGATGTCGCCGGCGAGGGCGCGAGCGTGGCGAGCCCGACGCTGCTCGGCTTGCCGGCCGCCGCTATCCGCCAGCTTCACTGGCGTTCCGACTTTGCCGGTGTCTCGCGCGACGAGCTCGGTCGCCGGGTTGGCGCCGACGGTCCGGCGGCGCTGCGAGGAGTGACGTTGCCGACGAGCGACGGCCGCGGAGAGCTCGCCGTGCAGGTCGCGGTCAAGGGCGACCCGGTGCAGCTCGATCTCGTCACGCTCGATCGGCGCGGCCGGCTGGACACGGTCACGCTCGGCGAGCACGGCGCCGGCACCTGGCGGCTGACGACACGCCTCGCGCCTGCGGTGACCGAGATCGTGGCACTCGAGATCTCGCTCGCGTCGAGCACACAGTTTGGCTACACGCATCGCGATGCCGAGGTCGGTGCGTCGTCGGTACCGGGCGGCTCGGCCTCGCTCGGGCCGCTGATGCTCGACCGGAAGACAGTGACCGACTGGCGCAGGTTCGTCGGTCGCCATGGCCTGCTCACCGCCGCTCGCGCCGGCGGCGTAAACGTCACGTATGCGTTCACGGAGGGCCAGACAATGGTGCTTCGACCGCCGCAAGTAACCGACAACAGCCCGTTGCGTGTGATCGTGAGCCCCGAGATTGCCCGCTCGGTCGGGCCCCGCGGTTCGCTGGTTCTCGATGTACAGGGCACGCGCCTGCCGGCGACAATCGTCGCTGTCGCCGACCGGTTTCCAGCCTCGCAGGAGCAGGGCGAAGGATTCGTCGTTGCCGACGCGTCGCGACTGCGAACTGCGCTTGACGCTGACGTGCCCGGATCCGGAACGCCGGGCGAGGTGTGGCTTGCGGCCCGCGGCTCGGCTGCTCTCGACGCGGCGCTCGCAACTCCGCGCTTCGCCGCGCTCGAGAAAGCGTCCCGCACCGAGATCGAGCGCGCGCTCGTCTCCGATCCGTTGGCGCGCGGGATTACGATCGCGCTCGGTGTCGCCGCCGTGCTGGCGCTCGGGCTCGCGTTCGTCGGCCTCTGGATCGCGCTCGTCAGTGAGCTGGGCGACGAGCGTGGCGAGCTGTTCGACCTCGAAGCGCAGGGCGTCGCGCCGCGGATCTTGCGCCGCCAGTTCCGGGCTCGGGCGGCGCTCCTGCTCGGGTTTGCGCTCGTGGCGGGAACGGCCCTGGGCTTTGGGCTGTCACGGCTTGTCGTGTCGGCCGTCCAGGTCTCGGCTGGAACCGCGGCAGCCGATCCGCCGCTGCAGCTCGACCTCGGCTGGGGTGCCGCCGGGATCGCGGTCGCGGCACTTGCCGCAGCCGTCGCACTCGCCGTCGAGCTGACGACGCGCAGGGCATTCGGCGGGACGGCGCCGGAGCGCTCGGCGTGGAGCCTCGAATGACGCCGGCCGTCGATATCGACGAAGTCTTCGTCCTGCACCGCTTCGGCGGGCGAGGGATCGCCGCGCTCCAAGGGCTGTCGCTGCAGGTCGACCCGAGCGAGATCGTCGTCGTCGCCGGGCCGAGCGGGGCGGGGAAGACAACGCTGCTGCGCCTCCTTGCCGGGCTCGACACACCGTCGGCCGGTCGCGTGAGCGTGCACGGAGCCGACCTCGGCCTGCTGACGCCGCGCGCCGTAGATGACTACCGGGCGACGACGCTCGGTATCCTCGACCAGCACTACGCGCGCTCGCTCTCGCCCGATCTGACGTGCCTCCAGACGGTGGCGCTCCAACTCGACTTGGCGGGCGGCGACCCAGCGGCCAACAAGTCAGCCGCGCGCGACTTACTCGACAGAGTTGGCCTCGCCGATCGGGCTGAGGCGCGCCCCGGCGAGCTCTCGGGCGGTGAGCAGCAGCGCGTCGCCGTCTGCGCCGCTCTCGTTCATCGCCCCAAGTTGGTGCTCGCCGACGAGCCGGCCGGTGAGCTCGACGAGGAAAACGCGGAGGTCGTCTACCGGCTGCTCGACGAGCTCGTGCGTGACGCCGGCGCGACCGCTGTCATCGTCAGTCACGACCGCGCAGCCGAATCGATCGCCGACCGTTTGCTCCAGATCCGGGACGGTCGAGTCGTCGAAGAGGCGACATCCGGCGGCGCCAGGCAGCTGGTCGTGGGCCACGGCGGCTGGGTGCGGATTCCCGAGCCGATCTTGCGCGAGCTTGGAGCACCGCGCCACCTCGCGGCCGCGCCGCACGACACCGGCATCGTGCTCGCCGGCCGCGGGAGTGACACCTCCGCGATCACCTATGCCTCGCCACGAATCCACGTCACCGAGAATGCGCAGCCAGTCGCTGAAACCAAAGCCGTCGCGAAGCGCTTCGGCGCCAGAACCGTCCTCGACGCACTCGACTTCCAAGCGCGTGCAGGCAGCTTCAGCGCCGTCGTCGGTCGATCGGGCAGCGGCAAGACGACGCTGCTCCACATCCTCGCGGGGCTGGAACGGCCGGACGAAGGGGACGTGCAACTAGCAGGCGAGTCGCTTGTTGGCCGCACGCGACACGAGCTGGCCGAACTGCGCCGCCGGCATGTTGCCCTGGTGACGCAGGAGCCGGGCCTCGTTCCGTACCTGAGTGCCCACGAGAACGTCGAGCTCGGCCTGCGACTGCGGCACGCCCAGGGCGACCTTGCCGCTCGCGCCCACGAAGCGCTTGAGGAAGTCGGCCTGAGCCACCGCCTGAACACAGCCGCGGCCAGGCTCTCGGCCGGCGAACGACAGCGCGTCGCGATCGCGCGAGCTCTCGCTGCCACTGTCCAGCTGCTCCTCGTCGACGAGCCAACAGCCCGGCTCGACGAGGCAAACGGACGCGCCGTCTGTGCGCTACTCGCCGCCGCTGCGCACGATCGAGGGCTCGCCGTCGTCGCAGCCACCCACGATCCAGTCCTCGTCGAGCATGCCGACCTCGTCGTCCGCATCGACGGACTGACACATCCAGGTTGTTCTTAGTCCGTCGAAGCCGGATACTTCTGCCCTGCATCGTCGAGCAAACCAAGGAGGAAGTGTGAAGAAGCGAATCCGTTTCGGGATTCCGCTCGCAGTGATCGTCGGTGCGGCGCTTGTCGTCGCCGGCGTCGCGACCGCGACATCCAGCCGGTCGCACAGCGCATCGGTGCTGCCGACGTCGTCGTGCGGCAAGTTGCAGAGCTCCGGCTCGCCCCAGTTCATCATCGCGTCGGATCTGCCGCTGCAGGGATCGAGCCGCACGCAGACGGTCGA
This sequence comes from Actinomycetes bacterium, assembly GCA_025358355.1. Classification (GTDB taxonomy): domain Bacteria; phylum Actinomycetota; class Thermoleophilia; order Gaiellales; family Gaiellaceae; genus Gaiella. The sequence continues at coordinate 7,230 of JANYJX010000066.1, forward strand.
GATGACGAAGGCGATCGCTTACACGTTCAAGCAGGCGGGTTACAAGGCCGGCAAGTACACGGTCGGCTACCAGTCCTGCGACGACTCGACCGCGCAGGCTGGCAAGTGGGATCCCGCCAAGTGCGCGGCGAACGCCGGTAACTACGTCCGTGACAAGTCGGTCATCGGCGTCATCGGCACGTTCAACTCCGGTTGCGCCGGGATCGAGATCCCGATCGCGAACCGAGGGTCGCTCGGATATGCAAGCCCGGCCAACACGTACGACGGCTTGACCCAGGTGCAGCCTGGCGTCACCGCCGCCGGCGAGCCGGGCAAGTACTACCCGACCGGCAAGCGCAACTACGTCCGCGTTGTCGCTGCCGACATCAATCAGGGCACGGCTGACGCTCTCCTGCTCAAGCAGAAGAAGATCTCGTCGGTCTACATCCTGAACGACAAGGAGTCGTACGGTCTCGGTATCGCGAACGACATGCGGAACGGTGCCAAGAAGAACGGCGTGAAGATCGCCGGCTTCGCGGCCTGGGACCCGAAGGCCGCGAGCTACCAGGATCTGGCGACGAAGATCCAGAACTCTGGTGCCAAGGCCGTGTTCCTCGGCGGGCTCGAGTGCGAGAACGGTGGCAAGCTGATCAAGGACCTTCGTGCTGGTCTCGGCGCGGACTTCCTGATCGAGGCCCCGGACGGCTTCAGCTCCTTCAAAGACACGATCGCGCACGCTGGCGACGCCGCTGAGGGAATGATCATCTCGATCGCTGGTCAGCCGTACGCCCAGCTCGGCAAGGGTGGCAAGGCGTTCGCTGCCGGGTTCGGCAAGTCGATTGGCCTGAAGGCGAAGGACGTCAACCCGTACTCGAACTACGGCGCGACGGCTGCTCTCACGCTGCTCAAGGCGGTTGCGAACTCCGACGGCACGCGTGCATCGGTGACGGCGAACCTGTTCAAGACCTCGTTTGCCGACAGCCCCGTGGGTGCCTTCAAGATCAACAAGAACGGTGACACCACCGGTGCGACGATGAGCTTCTACACGGTCAAGGGTGGCCAGGCTGTCTTCACGCAGCTGATCAACCCCGCCAAGTAGCACGCTGTTGAACCACTAGAACGACACGCCGGAGGAGGAGACCAAATCTCCTCCTCCGGCGTTCTCTTGCCCAGCACATGACCAGCGCCGACACCGCAGAGACGATCGTCAAGGCTCGACGCGCCGCGATCGGGCCTGCGACAGCGGTCGCTCTCGGCCTCATCGCGCTGTTAATCGTGTGGCTCGCGGTGAACTTCGAGAAGTCGCCGGCGCTCTTCGTCAAGGCGTTCCTGATCGGCATCACGAACGGCTCGGTTTACGCCCTCGTCGCGCTCGGCTACACGCTCGTCTACGGCATTCTCGAGCTGATCAACTTCGCGCACGGGGACGTGTTCATGCTCGGCGGGATGATGTCTGCGACCTTCCTGGTCAGCATCTTCCACCTCGGCTCCGACCCAAGCGCTGTGTATCTCTGGCCGGCGCTATTCGCGTCACTCGCGATCTCGATTGTGTTCTGCGGTGTCTTGAACGCCTCGATCGAGCGGATCGCCTACCGACCGTTGCGAAAGGCGCCAAGGCTCGCCCCGCTGATCACCGCGATCGCGATGTCGTTCATCTTGCAGAACGTCGCGATCGCCTGGAAGGGCCCGAACTACATCTCCCTTCCCATCAACATTCTGCCGCACGGCGTCGTCTTCTCGATCGGCCGCAACACGTACACGTGGGATGCGCTGATCGTTGTTCTGCTCACCGTGCCGGTGCTCGTTGCGCTGGTCTGGCTCGTGCAGTACACGAAGCGGGGGAAGGCGATGCGCGCGACCGCCCAGGACCGCGAAGCCGCCGCGATGATGGGCATCGACGTCAACCGGACGATCTCGTTCACCTTTCTGATCGCCGGTGGTCTGGCCGGCGCGGCCGGTCTGATCTACGCCATCTACTTCACGTCGATTCGGTTCGATCAAGGTTTCCAGCTGGGGCTGTTCGCGTTCACGGCGGCGGTGCTTGGCGGTATCGGCAACTTGCCGGGCGCGGTGCTCGGCGCGTTGTTCATCGGGCTCGTGCAGTCGTTCAACAACACCCTCGGCTGGCACGCGCCCGGCAGTGACTGGACGCAGTCGATCGTCTTCTCGATCCTGATCCTGATCCTCGTCTTCCGCCCAGAGGGCATCCTCGGCGAGCGCACCCCGGAAGGCGGCTAGCTCATGAGCTCCGAGCTCTGGCGCCGTCTGTTCGCCTTCCCTGGTGTGGCGCGCTGGTGGGTGCTGGCGCGCTTCGGCGTGACAGAGGAGCAGTGGAACGCGTTCCCGCTGATGGTTCGGCGGGCCGTGGTGGCGGTTCTCGTCGGTGTGGTCGCGCTTGTTGTGCTCGCGCCATTCTCGGGCATCGACCTTGCTGCGGTCTACACGTGGATCGTCTTTGCAGCGCTTTTCGTGCCGTCGTGGGAGCGGCTCGGGCGCTTCGGCAGGTTCATTCCGGGCCTTGGCATGCTGGCCGTTGTCGTCACGTATCCGTTCTATGCCGACAAGCTCTACACGCTGCCGATCCTCGGCGCGGTGCCCGATGTCAACACGGGCGTCAACATGCTCATCTACGCGATGATGGCGCTCGGCCTGAACGTCGTCGTCGGTTACGCGGGCTTGCTCGACCTGGGCTACGTCGCGTTCTACGCGATCGGTGCGTACTCGGCGGCGTGGTTCGCGTCGCAGCAGTTCGCCGGCCAGAATCTGGACGGCAGCGCCAAGCACTCGTTCCATTTCCTGGCGATCGGCATCCCCGCTGACCTTGGCGGCATCCACATCACGCCATGGCTGCTGCTGATCGTCGGCGGTGTGATCGCAGCGTTGATCGGGATGCTGATCGGCCTGCCGACGCTGCGTCTACGTGGCGACTACCTCGCCATCGTGACACTCGGTTTCGGCGAGATCTTGCCGCAGATCGCGCGGAACGGCGACAGTCTGTTCGGCCAGAACATCACGAACGGGCCGCAGGGAATCGTCCCGCTCGATGGGATGGGCTTCGGAAACACGCTGCATCGCCTGGTCGGCCTGCCGGCGAACTACCAGATCGCCGGCAACGGAGACTCGCTCTACTTCTGGACTGCGATCGTGCTCGTCTTGATCACGATCTTCTGCAGCCTCCGGCTGCGCGGCTCGCGGCTTGGCCGCGCCTGGGTCGCGATCCGCGAGGATGAGACGGCGGCGTCGGCGATGGGCATCCCGTTGATGCGGACAAAGACGCTCGCCTACGCAATCGGCGCGTTCTTTGGCGGCGTCGCCGGCGCCTACTACGCGATCTTCACCTCGAGCGCGAACCCCGACAGCTTCTCGCTGAACTTCTCCGTGTTCGTGCTCGTGATGGTGATCCTCGGCGGCATGGGCAACGTGTGGGGCGTCCTTGTCGGCGCGGCGTTCCTCGCATACCTTGATAAGGCGGGCCTCGCGAATACCGGTGCGTGGATGAACGACCACCTCGGCCTGAACATCGATGTGCCGAAGTACGAGTTCGGAATCTACGGCTTGATGCTGCTGATCATGATGCTGTTCCGGCCGCACGGCCTGATCCCCGAGGCGCGTCGGAAGATGGAGTTCGAGCACGGCGTCCACGACGAGCCGCTGTACGACGAGATCGCCGACGACGTGCACGTCACCGGGGCGTCGCACTGATGGCCGAGAATCTGCTCACCGTCACCGGGTTGCGCAAGGAGTTCGGCGGGCTCGTCGCGGTCAACAGCGTCGACTTCACCGTGCCGCCCGCGTCGATCGTCAGCCTGATCGGGCCGAACGGCGCCGGCAAGACGACCTTCTTCAACATGCTTACAGGCGTCTACAAGCCGACGGCGGGCAAGATCGACTTCGACGGCACCGACATCACCGGCAAGCCGCCGCACGCGGTCACCCAGCGCGGCATCGGCCGCACGTTCCAGAACATCCGCCTGTTCCGCGAGATGACCGCGCTCGAGAACGTGATGGTCGGGATGCACGCGCACCTGAAGGGCGGGATCATGTCGAGCATCGTCGGGACGCCGCGGGTGCGCAAGGAGGAGGCCGGCGCACGCGAGAAGGCGCGTGAGCTGCTCACGCTCTGCTCGCTCGACGGCCGAGGCGACGCGTTCGCGAACAGCCTGGCCTACGGCGATCAGCGGCGGCTCGAAGTCGCGCGTGCGCTCGCGACGCAACCGAAGCTGCTGCTGCTCGACGAGCCCACCGCGGGAATGAACCCGCAGGAGACGGGCGACTTCATCGGCTTCGTCTCGAAGCTGCGCGGCGAGCTCGGGCTGACGGTGCTGATGATCGAGCACGACATGCGCGTCGTCATGGGCGTCTCGGATCGTGTGACGGTGCTCGACTACGGCACGAAGCTCGCCGAGGGAACGCCGTCCGAGGTGCAGCACGACCCGAAGGTGATCGAGGCCTATCTCGGCAGCGGGGCTGTGTCGGGGACGCGAGCGGAGGCGCCATCGTGAGCGACGTGGCGACAGACACTGTCCTGCGGGTCGACGGGATCCACAGCTACTACGGCTCGATCCATGCGCTGAAGGGCGTGACGCTCGAGGTGCGCACCGGCGAGATCGTGACGCTGATCGGCTCGAACGGTGCTGGCAAGTCGACGACGTTGCGCTCGATCAACGGGCTGATTCATCCGCGCCGCGGCCGGATCACGTTCCTGGGCAAGGACATCACGAACACGGCCGCGCATCACGTCGTCGGCATGGGCATCTCGCAGTCGCCCGAAGGTCGCCGGCTGTTCCCGCGGATGAGCGTCACCGAGAACCTCGAGATGGGCGCCTTCCAGCGGACGGACAAGGCAAACTTCAAGGAGGATATGGAGCGCGTCTTCACGCTGTTCCCCAGGCTCGCTGAACGACGTTCACAAAAGGCAGGGACGATGTCAGGCGGCGAGCAGCAGATGTGCGCGATCGGGCGGGCGCTGATGGCACGACCGAAGCTGCTGATGCTCGACGAGCCTTCGCTGGGCCTGGCGCCGATTTTCGTCGAGCGCATCTTCGAGACCGTGATCGAGATCAACCGGCAGGGCACGGCGATTCTTCTGGTCGAGCAGAACGCGTTGATGGCGCTCGACGTCGCAAGCCGCGGGTATGTCCTCGAGACGGGAACGGTCGCCCTCGAAGGCCCAGCCGACCGCCTGAAGGCGGACGAGCAAGTCCGCAAGCTCTACCTCGGCGAGGGCTAGCTAGCTCTACGGAATCGAGCGGTAGAGCCGGAGGAACGTTTCGCGGAAACCTCGGCGCGGCCAGTAGCGTGACGCGAGCAGGTTCGTCATTCGCCAATCCGTGGTCATCGTCGGGTAGCCGTTCTCGTGTGCCCACGTGAGCACGTGCGCCGTGAGCGCGAGGCCGACGCCCGAGCCGCGGATGTCCGGCTCGGTGAGGCAGTCGGCGAGATCGATGCTGTTCGTCGGAACACGCAGATCGGCGGGGCGGCGGTACAGCAGCGCGTGCCCGACGATCCGCCCGTCCAGCTCGGCGACAAAGTGCGTGTGCTCCTCCTCGACCCACAAGTTGTGCCAGTCGTCAACGAACTCGGCGGGGTCGGCGAGGGGAAGCCCCGAAAAGCTTGGCGTGCGCTGCAGATGTTCCGGCAGCTGCCGGTCGAGCGCCGCCACCGACTCGAGATCGGCGGGCGTGCTCAGCCGCACTGTTGCGCCGGAGTCAGGCGCGCGTTCGGGTACGGTCTCACGCATCGCGAGGGCTGACGACGCGCCGAAGCTGAGCCGAAACCACGGCTCCACAAGCTTGCGGATCGCCGGCACGAAGACGAAATGCCGCGTCACGTCCTCCTCGACCCAGCGATCGGCGGCGACTGCGTAGAGGTCGCGCGCGTGCTCCGGCTCGCGGGTTGCGTGGCCCGGGACGTGCGTCCAGATATACGGCCCAATCGCGTCGTCGCGGCGGCGGCCGATCAGGTACCCGACGACCTCGTCGCCGTCGAGCGCAACCGCGCCGCCCGCTCCGTCGGCGTCCCACTCGCTTTCCACCTGGGCGCGGTAGTCCTCGACAGCCGGCAACAGCGGTTCGATCAACCGATGCGCGGCGTGCCTCTCGGCGAGCAGCGCGGCAGCACCATCCAGATGCTCAGCGGAGAACGAGAGGAAGGCAGGCGCGGTCATCGCCGCCGGACGATAGCGTTGACCCAATGCCGAAGACGTTGACAGGCGAGGAGCTCGAGCTCGACGACGGGCCTGTGCGCGGCGCGGAACTGTTCCTCGTCGATGGCAACAACCTCGCGTACCGCGCCTTTTTCGCGTTGCCGGAGGAGCTCGCGACGAGCGACGGCCATCCCACGAACGCGCTGCTCGGCTTCGCGAACATGCTGTTCAAGCTGCTCTCCGACTACCGGCCGAAAGGCGTCGCTGTCGCGTGGGACACGCGTCCGGTGCACCGCGTCGAGATCGCGGAGACGTACAAGGAGGGCCGCAAGCCGATGCCGGATCTCCTGCGCGAGCAGTTCCCGCACTTCCGGCCGATCGTCGAGGCGTTCGGCTACTCGAACCTCGAGTTCGAGGGCTGGGAGGCGGATGACGTGATCGCGACCGTAGCCACGCGCGCCGACGAGGCCGGCGTCAAGACGTGCGTCGTCTCGACCGACCGCGACGCGTTCCAGCTTTGCTCGGCGAACATCAGCCTGATGATGACGCCACGTGGCGTCTCGGATGTCCAGGTCTACACGCCCGAGCGCGTCGAGGCCCGCTACGGCGTGCGGCCCGATCAGGTGCCCGATTTCATCGGCCTCAAGGGCGACACGTCCGACAACATCCCCGGCGTTCCCGGGATCGGCGACAAGACCGCGGGCCAGCTGATCGCGCAGTACGGCTCGCTCGAAGCCGTGCTCGAACATGCGGAGGAGCAGTCGCCTGCGCGCAAGAAGAACTTGATCGAGTTCGCCGATCAGGCCCGCGATTCGAAGCTGCTCGCGACGATGCGGCGCGACTTGCCGCTCGGCGTCGATCCCGCCGGGCTCGTTCTCAACCCACCCGATCGCTCGACGCTGAAGGAGATCTTTCGCCGCTTCGAGTTCCGGGCGTTGCTTGGGCGGGTGGACGAGCTCGACTCCGCGCTGCCGGCGGCGACCACGGTTTCGCCGGCCGCAGTCGAGGGCCATGAGGTGCGCTGGCGCGAGGGTGAGCTGCCGCAGCTCGACGGGCTTGTCGGCTTCGCCGCGGACGCCGAGCGCTGCGCGATCGCGACCGGCGGCGAGGTGGTCATCGTGCCGCGCCCGCCGCGCTTGCCGCTGCCGGCGGGAGTCGCGCTAGCCGCTCACGATGCGAAGTCTCTCCGAGTTGACGCGACCGACGATACGCTCCTCGCCGCCTACCTGATCGAGCCCGGCCGCTCGACGTACGACCTCGACGAGCTGACCGCCGAGTACGGGATCGAGCTCACGCCCGAGCCGGCCGCGGAGGAAGAGACCGCTGAGCTCGTGCGCCATGCCGAAGCGGTCCGCCGCCTGGCCCCGCTCATGCGTGAACGCGTCGTCGAGCGCGGCTCCGAGCGCCTCTACGACGAGATCGAACTGCCGCTCACAGCAGTGCTGGCCGCGATGGAAGACGCCGGCGTCAAGATCGACACGTATCGCATGGGCGAGATCACCGCCCGGCTCTCGGATCGGGTCGAGGAGCTCGAAGCTCAGACGCACGAGCTCGCGGGCGAGCCGTTCATGCTCGCGTCGACGCAGCAGGTGGCGCGAATCCTGTTCGAGGTACTCGGCCTGACGCGCGGCCGCAAGGGAAAGACCGGTTACTCGACCGACACGCGCGTCCTCCGCTCGATCCGCGGCGAGCACGCGATCGTCGCCGTGCTCGAGGAATGGCGCGAGTACGCGAAGCTCCTCAACACGTACCTCGGCCCGCTGCCAGAGCTGATCTCGCCGGTCGACGGGCGGCTGCACACGACGTTCAACCAGGCCGTCGCCGCGACCGGTCGCCTGTCGACATCGAACCCGAACCTGCAGGCGATCCCGGTGCGTAGCGACCTCGGGCGGCAGATCCGCTCGGCCTTCATTGCCGAGGAGGGAATGCGGCTGCTCTCGGCCGACTACAGCCAGGTCGAGCTGCGGATCCTCGCGCATATCTCCGGCGAGCCGGTGCTCCGTGAGTCGTTCGAGCGCGGCGAGGACATCCATCGCCGCACGGCGGCCGAGGTGCTCGGCAAGGATCCGGCAACGCTCACGAAAGACGAGCGCGATGTCGCGAAGATGGTCAACTTCGGGATCATCTACGGGATCTCGGCCTTCGGTCTCTCGGAGAACCTCGAGATCCCGCGCGATGAGGCGCAGGCGTATATCGACGCGTATCTCGCGCGCTTCCCACGCGTGCAGGAGTTCATCGGTCGCACCGTCGCGCAGGCGGCTGCAGACGGTTACGTGACGACGTTGCTCGGTCGGCGCCGACCGATTCCCGAGCTGCGCGCCTCGAATCGGCAGACCCGATCCCTGGGAGAGCGTCTGGCGGTCAACACCGTCATGCAGGGAACAGCGGCCGACGTGATCAAGATCGCGATGATCCGCATCCACAATCGCCTGCGAGCCGAAGGTCGCGCCGCGCGGCTCGTCCTGCAAGTGCACGACGAATTGCTGCTCGAAGTCCCGGAGATCGAGGTCTCGGGCGTGCGCGAGCTCGTGCGCGCCGAGATGGTCGGTGCCTATCCACTCGACCCGCCGCTCGCGGTCGATGTCGGCACCGGCGACGACTGGGCCGAAGCCAAATCGTAGAGGCGACTCTTGGGTCACCCTCTCGGGGAGGGCCGGATGTTCACACGAACTCAACCAAGAATTCGCCGCCACTTGAGGGAAGGTTTACGGATGCCATACGCGTATCCCCTAAAACGGGGAGAACCAAAACGTTCTCGTGACCGAATATGCGAGCACTGCATCGACCGAACCAGATCACTTCGAGGGAAAGAGAAGGCAATGTCTGCGGCAAACGTCACAACTGGAGTCGACACCGAGGTTGATGTCGTCGAGCAGTGGCGTCACGAAGCCCTCTGGCGCGCAGGGTATGACGCCGAGGCAGCAGTCGTGCTCGCCGCATCGCACGATGTGGACCTCCATCTCGCCGTCGATCTTCTTGAGCGCGGCTGCACGCAGGAGCTCGCGCTCCAGATTCTCCTCTAGCGCTACCCCGAAGACTTCAGGCGCCCTCCTGCCTGCGCCGGCCGCCCGCAAAGGCGGCCGGCATTCGTTTGTGGAGAAGGCGTCGGCCGCGTCGGCCAGAATGTTGTCGCATGACCTCGCTGCTGATCTCCTCGATCCCCTCACCGCATCGCGGCACTGTCGCCCTTGGGCCGGTGACGATCCACATGTACGGCCTGATGCTGCTCGCGGCGATCGTCGCCGCCGTTGCGATCACCGGCCGCCGCTGGGTGGCGCGCGGCGGTGAGATGGACCTCATCTACCGCTGCGCCGTCTGGGGCGTGGGGGCGGGCATCGTCGGCGCCCGGCTCTATCACCTGGCGACGAGCTGGGATCAGGTGCCGTCGCAGTGGTGGGGGCCGTTTGCGATCTGGCGCGGTGGGCTCGGCGTCTGGGGCGGGGTTGCCGCGGGTGTGATCGTCGGCGCGATCGTGGCGCGGCGGTCCGGCGCGAACGTGGCGGTGCTGATGGACTGCCTGGCGCCCGCGCTGCTCGTCGCGCAGGGGATCGGCCGGATCGGCAACTGGTGGAACCAGGAGCTCTATGGCAAGCCGACCAGCTTGCCCTGGGGATTGAAGATCGACTCGATCCACTATCCGGCAGGAGTCTTCTATCCGCCGGGGACGACGTTTCACCCGACGTTTCTCTACGAGATGCTCTTCGATTTCGCGGCTGCGGGCTTCCTCATCTGGCTTGGGCGGCGTGACCGGATACGGCCGCCGGGCCTCTTCGCGCTGTACGTCACCCTCTACAGTTTCGGACGGTTCTGGATCGAGACGCTTCGTGTCGATCCGGCCCACCACATCGCGGGCCTGCGGCTGAACGACTGGATCGCTGCGATCGGCTTCGTCGCGGGGCTCATCTGGTTCCGGCGCACGCAGCGCGGCGGCGGGAACATGCCCCGCCTCCGTCGCCACAAGCCGAAGCCGGCTGCTCCACCGCCGGCGATGGCCGTGCCGAAAGGGCGCGTCCGGTCAGGACGCTAGGGTCGGTCCGTGCTCTCGCCAGTACACGATCTCGACCTGGACCTCGACGCCTTCGAGGGCCCGTTCGACTTGCTCCTGACGCTTCTGCTGAAGGAGGAGCTCGACCCGGCCGAGATCGACATGGTCGGCATCGTCGTCACGTTCGTCGAGCGGCTTACGGAGCGGGACGAGCTCGACCTCGACGCCTGTGGCGAGTTCCTGATCCTGTTCTCCGGCCTGCTGGAGCTGAAGGCGCGCGGGTTGTTCCCCGACGACGCGGGCGATCTCGACGAGCTCGAGCCTGAGGAGGCGGCCGAGGAACTTGCGCGGCGCCTCGCCGAGTACCGCCGCATGAAGGAAGCCGCGACCTGGCTTGCCGAACGGCTCGCGTCCGAGCGCGACAGGTTCTTCCGGCTTGGCCCGGCCCCGCTTGCACCGCGCGTCGAGCGGCAGTTGGCGCAGCAGGATCCAGCCGGTCTGGCCACCGCGTTACGCGCGCTAGCGGTCGAGCCACCGAGTGTGTCGGTCGCGCACATGGCCTTGCGTTTCCCGCCCGTGTCGCAGTTCGTGGAGCGGTTCCGCGCGCTGCTCGGCAGGCGTCGCCGGTTCGATTTTGACACCGAGGTGGCTGGGCTATCGCGGATCGAGCAGGCGGTTGCGTTCCTCGCGCTGCTCGAGCTGCGCAAGGTCGGCGAGATCGCGTTGAGCCAGGCCGCGCCGTTCGCCCCGATCCGCGTCGGGCGCGCCAGCGACGAGATGACGACCAATCTGTCCGACGACGAGGAGACTTCGCAGTGGAAGATCGCACGCTCCGCCTGATCGCCACCAACCCGGTCGACGCGCTCGCACGCACGGTCGAGGCTCTGCTCGTCGTGGCGTCGGCGCCGCTCTCTGTCGACGAGCTGGCCGAGGCCGCTGCCGACGACGTCGAGCGGATCGAGACCGCTCTTGGCCTGCTCAGCGACCGTTACCGCGAGGGGCGCAGCGGGATCGTGCTCGAGCAGGTCGCTGGTGGCTACGCGTACCGCGCGTCGCGTGAGGCCGCGGAGGCGTGCGCGAGGCTCTTCGAGCGCCCGGTCGAGCGTGGGCTCTCACAGGCGGCGCTCGAGACGGTGGCGATCGTCGCGTATCTCGGTCCGGTCTCGCGGCCGGAGATCGCGCGCGTCAGAGGAGTCGCGGCGGACTCGGCCGTTGCGTCGCTTGTCGAGCGCGGCCTGATCGCCGAAGCCGGCCGCGAGAGTGGCCCGGGCGGAGCGGTTCGCTACCGCGTGACTGCGCTGTTCGAGCGAGTCTTCGGCTTGGAGAACCTCGGCGCTCTACCGCGGCTGGACGATCTCGGCGACGACACGGAAGCAATCCGTGAACGCCTGCACGCAGTAGCCGAAGCCCGCGCCTCCTAGCGCTTTCGTCGAACGGTCGTGAGGAGCCAGACAGACCTACCGGAGTGTTCCTGGGCGCCCGCGGTCGCTACGGGTGTTTGATGCGCTAGCCCGCTCCGGCCGGTTGTCTCTGCCGATGACGACAGGTAGGTTGCGGTCCGTGCATCGTGCCGCCCTCGCCATTCTCGTGTTGGCGGGACTCGTGCTGCCGGGTGCGGCACCCGCTAGTCAAGCCGGGGGCTGTCGTGTCGTTGTCGTCACGAAGGCTGCTGTCTCGTATCCGCATGCGACGACGATCCAGGCGGGTGTCGATAGCGCGAAGCCGTGTGATTGGGTGCTCGTCGCGCCCGGCGTCTATCCGGAGAAGGTCGTGATCGCCACAGCGCATCTCCATTTGCGTGGTCTCGACCGAAACCGGGTGATCGTCGATGGTCGGCATCGCGCCGGCAATGGCATCGAGGTGAAGAAGACCGACGATGTCACGGTCGAGAACCTGACGGTGCGCAACTTCGACCGGCCGACGCGGGACGGTGAGGGAGGGAATGAGGTCTGGTTCAACGGTGGGGACGAAGCCGGCGTGGTCGGTGCGCATGGCTGGCATGGGAATTGGCTGACGACCTACGACACCGGGCTGAAGGGCGGCTACGGGCTCTTCACGTCGAATTCGGTGAGCGGCGAGTACGACCACGTTTATGCGAGCGGCTTCAACGACTCCGGGATCTACATTGGCGCCTGCCCGGACTGCTTCGCGACGGTCTCGCACGCGCTTGTCGAGCGGAACCAGCTCGGCTACTCGGGCACGAACGCGGGCGGGCATCTGGTCGTGCAGGACTCGGTGTGGCGCCTGAACGCTGTCGGTGTGGGGCCGAACTCGCTGCCGAACGATCCGCCGCCACCGCAGCTCGGCACCTGCGACTCGGCGAAAAACACGTCCCCGACCCCGCACCTCGTAACCACGCGGCTTGCTCGTTGCACGATCTTCCGTCGGAACCTGATCTACGACAACAACAACCTGACGGTGCCCGCGAGCGCGTTCGCGGCTCAGGAGCCGTGGGGCGTCGGCCTGCTTCCCTTCGGCACCTACGGTGACCTCTTCATCGACAACAAGATCTACGGCAACCGCAACTTCGGCATCCTCGGGGTCGAGAACCCCGTGCCGTTCCCGCCGACCCCGGAGACGGTCTATTTCCAGCTCTCCGGCAACGCGTTCGTGCGGAACACAGTGAGAGGCGGACGGTATGCGAGCATCGCTCTCGCCGCAGGCCTCTTCGGTGAGCAGCAGTCGGTGAACAACTGTTTCGACGGCAACAGCGCATCCACGACACTGCCCGCTGACCTCAGCCCGTGGTCGTGCTCGCTCGACACGACGCCGAACCCCGACCTTGCGACATCACAACGGCTCGCGGGCGTTGTGGTGACTCTGCAGGGGCAATCGGAGGCGCGGAAGCAACGGGGCCAGCCTGCCCCGCCGCCGCAGCCGACGATGCCGAAGCCGTGCGCAGGTGTTCCGAAGAACCCTCTCTGCACCAGCCGATAGAGGCCGTGAACGCCGGCTGACCGACCTCGATGTGTGGCACCCGACCGCGAGTCCAGAGTCGGGCTTGTGTTCTTCCTTTGGACACCCGTGCTGCGTCTGGGACGCGCGAGTCGCTAGATCTGCCAGCCGCCGTTGCGCAGCACGGGGACGTGCTCGCCGGCTTCGGTGATGCCGTCGACGTCGAGCGCCGCGCTGCCGACCATCAGGTCGACGTGGACAGCGCTCTTGTTCGCTCGCGCGCGCTCGGTTTCGTCGCCGACCATGAAGCCGTACGCGGTGCCGAGCGCGATGTGGCTCGCGGCGTTCTCGTCGATCAGTGTGTCGAAGAAGACCGTCTCCAGCGGGCCGATTCGGCCCTCGCCGTCGACAAGAGCGAGCTCGCCGAGCCGGCTCGCACCTTCGTCCTTCGCGATGACTGCGCGTAGCGCGTCGGCGCCGCGGTCGGCCTCGACCTTCGTCACGCGCCCCTGCGCGAACTCCAGGCGCACCCCGTCGATGATCGAGCCGTACAGCTCCTTCGGCATCGTTGTCGAGACGTAGCCGTCGACGCGCGCCGGATCGGGCGTTGTGAACATCTCCTCGCTCGGGATGTTCGGGAAGTGCTTCAGCCCGTCGGCGCGCGTGAAGCCGGCGGCGTTCCAGAGCGACGAGCGGAACAGGCCGACCGTCAGATTGGTGCCCGGGCCATGTAGGTGGATCGCATCGAAGTTCCGCTCCTGGAGGCGCGCGGCGGTCGCGGTGAGACTTGCGAAGCGCTCGAGCCAGGCCCCGGCTGGATCGTCGGTCTCGAGGCGGCAGATGTGGATCATTGCGTCCCACAGCCGTTCGAGCGCCGTGTCGGGATCGAGCTCTGGGTAAACAGCCGTTGCCCAGCCGACCGTCGGGCCTGGGGCGACACACCAGTTCGTCGTGCGGCGGTTCATGACATCGCCAGAGTTCGGTAGGTATGGCATGACATCGCGGCCGGCGCGGGTCGGGTCGAGCCCTTCCAGTGCCTCGGGCGCCGACGGGCCGCTGAGCGTGATACGCGCGGCGCCTTCGGCGGAAAGCCACTCGAGCCGCACCAGCTGCCATGGCGGCACGAACTCGAGCGAGTCCTCGGGTGCGAGCGCGATGCGCTGCCGCTTGACCCACGGGTCGTACGTTTGGACATCGACCCAGCGGGCGCCGTGCTCGTAGGCGGAGCGCGTGATCTCGCGCGTCAACTTCTCTTTCCCGGTGGAGGTCGTCACGGCGACGATCTGGCCCGGTTGGACGTTGGCACCGAAGCCGACAATCAGGTCGGCAAGCCTTCGCGTTGCGTCGGAGAAGTCCCGCACGGCAAGGCACGGTAGCGGCAGCCACAATGGGCGCGTGCGGTTGAACGCGTACCTCGCTCGCTCCGGTGTCGCGTCGCGGCGGGCCTCCGACGAACTGATCAAGGGCGGCCGCGTGCGAGTCAACGGCGCGCTTGGTGAGCTGAACACGGTTGTTGCTGACGGCGACGTCGTCGAGGTCGATGGGCACGCTGTTTCCCAGCAAGGACTCGCGTATGTGCTGCTGAACAAGCCCGCTGGAGTCGTCACGACGGTGCGCGATCCGCAGGGGCGGCCGACGGTCGTCTCACTCGTGGGGCACGAGGCGCGCATCGTCCCGGTCGGGCGGCTCGATGTCGATACGACCGGTGCGCTGCTGCTGACGAACGACGGCCCGCTCGCGAACCGGCTGATGCATCCGCGCTACGGCGTCGAGAAGGTCTACGAGATCGAGGTCGAAGGGCGACCAACGGACAGCGTGGTGCGGCGGCTAGCGGACGGCGTCGAGCTCGACGACGGGCCGACGGCGCCGGCCGGCGTGCGTCGCCTTGGCCCGTCGTGGCTCGAGATCATCCTCCACGAGGGGCGGAACCACCAGGTGAAGCGGATGTGCGAGGCGGTCGGCCATCCGGCGAAGCGCCTCCATCGCAGTCGCTACGCGGGGCTCGATCTGCGAGGCATGCGGCGAGGCGAGTGGCGGGAACTCACCCGCGCCGAGGTCGTCGCGCTCGACGCGGCTACTCGTAAAACGTGACGGTGGCGAGGATCACGTACAGCGCGACGAGTGCCCAGCCTTCGTAGGCGAGCGCCTCACCGTCGCCTGTGATCTGCCAGACCGCCACCGCCATCACCGCGAGCGCTCCGATGTAGACCGGGTTGAGGACGAACGTCAGGCGCTGTTCGAAGAAAAGCGAGAGCAGGACAAGCGCTGGGAACAGGAAGCACGCGATCTGCGCGACCGAGTTCTTCACGATCGACACGGCGAGATCGGCCTTGCCTTTCGCCGCAAGCGTGATCCCGACGACATTCTCTACGGCGTTCCCCGCGATGCCCACGATAACGATGCCGGTGAATGCCTTCGAAACACCAAGCGCCGCGATCGCGGGGTCGATTGCCGATACGAACCAATCGGAGACGAAGGCCGCTGCGACGCCGGCCAACGCGAGCGCGGCGAGAGCCATCCGGAAGGGAATGACGGAGTGAGTCGGCTCCTCGAGTGCTGGCTCGACATGTTGCTCGGCGCGGAGATACCCCCAGAGCCAGACAACGTAGACGAACAGCAGGCAGATCGCTCCCACCACGGAGATCGCCACCTGGTGACGGCTCGCGCGGTCGCCGACGCGGTCTGAAAGCCCGAGGAGGGCGATCGCGAACAGCGAGAGCAGGAGCAGGGTCGCCGTGTCGTTCGGGAGCCGGTGGCGGAACCGCATCACGCCGTCGGTAGCGGAGCGGGATCCAGCGACTATCGCGAGCCCAAGAACGAGCAGCGCGTTCGCAAACAGAGAGCCGAGGATCGACGTCTGCGCGACGACGACTTGGCCGGCGCGAAGCGAGAAAACGACGATGAAGAGCTCGGGCAAGTTGCCGAGCGTCGACTGCAGTACGCCTGTCGCCGCCGGGCCGAACCGCGCGCCGACCGACTCGGTTGCTGTGCCGATCACCCAGGCAAGACCGCCGAGCGCGGCACCCGTGACGAGAAACGCGGCCGTCGGTGAGGCGTGGCCGTAGTGGAGCGCGCCGCCTACTCCGACGACCGCCAGCACCGCCGCCGCGGTGATCCAAGTCCGCTTCATCGCGTGTTCACCGGCTGAACCGGACAAAGCCCATGTTGGAGTACATCGCCTCGATTGTCGGCTCCGAGGCCGCGCGAGCCTTTTCGGCGCCAACCGCGAGCAGCCGGAGTAGCTCGGCCGGGTCGCCGCGGAGCTCGCGATACCGCGCCTGGATCGGCTCGACCAGAGCGACGACGGCCTCGCCGACATCCGTCTTGAACGGGCCATAGCCCGAGTCGCCGTACTCGGCCTCGATTGCGTCCGACGCCTTGCCGGTTGCGACGCTGAGGATGTCGATCAGGTTCGTCACTCCCGGCTTGTCGTCGGCTCGACAAACCTCACGCCCGGAGTCGGTCACCGCCGAGCGGAACTTCTTGCGGATCACATCCGGCTCGTCGAGGAGCTTCACCGTCCCCTGCGGAGAACCGCCGGTCGTCGACATCTTGTTTGTCGGCTCTTGGAGATCCATGATCCGCGCGCCGACCTCCGGGTACACGCCTTTCGGCACGACGAACGTCCAGCCGAAGCGCGAGTTGAAGCGCTCGGCGATGTCGCGCGCGAGCTCCAGATGCTGTCGCTGGTCGTCGCCGATCGGGACGATGTCGGTCTGGTACAGCAGGATGTCGCCGGCCATCAGCACCGGGTACGTGAACAGCCCGGACGAGATGAACTCGCGCTCCATGGACTTGTCTTTGAACTGGGTCATCCGGCCCAACTGGCCGTAGCTTGTGACAGCCGAGAGCAGCCAACTTGCCTCGGCATGTGCGGTGACGTGGCTCTGCGCGAAGACGGTCGAGCGGGTCGGGTCGAGCCCTGTCGCGAGCAGCATCGCGTAAAGGTCGAGCGTGCGCTCGCGCAGGTCGGCGGGGTCGTAGTCGGTCGTGATCGAGTGCAGGTCGACGATGCAGAAGAACGCCTCGCCCTGTTCCTGCGTGGCTGCGTACTGACGGAAGCCGCCGATCAGGTTGCCGAGGTGCTTGTCGCCGGTCGGTTGGATGCCCGAGAAGATTCTCATCGGTAGATCTTCGCCTATCGAGCGGGGTTGCTCGTCACTTAGCGGGCTTCTTGGCGTGAACCAGCGAAAAAGCTGCAACTAGACTGAACCCGTGGCTGTGACGAAATCGACTTGGGAGCCCGATTCGTGGCGCGGTTTCGCCGCCGGCCAGCAGCCGGAATGGCCCGATGCCGCAGCGGTCGCCGACGTGCGGGCGCGCCTGCGCGAGGTGCCGGTGCTTGTGTTCGCGGGCGAGGCGCGCGACCTCACTGCGCAGCTCGCCGAAGTCGCTGAAGGGCGCGCGTTCCTGCTTCAGGCCGGCGATTGCGTGGAGTCGTTCCGCGAGACATCGTCGGTCGCGATCCGCGAGAAACTCCGCGTACTGCTGCAGATGGCCGCTGTCCTGACGTTCGGCTCGCAGGTTCCGGTGGTGAAAGTGGGGCGGATCGCAGGGCAGTTCGCGAAGCCGCGCAGCTCGGCGACCGAGATCGTCGATGGCGTCGAGCTTGCGTCATTCCGCGGCCACACGGTTCACTCCGACGAGCCGACCGCCGAAGCCCGCGTCCCCGATCCCGAGCGGATGCTCCAGGGCTACTACCAAGCCGCGGCGACGTTGAACCTGCTGCGCGCGTTCACGAAAGGCGGCTTCGCCGACCTCACCCGCGTTCATACCTGGAACCAGGAGTTCGTCGCCAGCTCGCCGCAAGGTCAACGATACGAGGCGCTCGCGAACGAAATCGGCCGCGCGCTGCGCTTCATGGAGGCGATCGGCATCGAGCTCGCGCGCGAGCGATCGCTGCACGAGGTCAACGTCTGGACAAGTCACGAAGGCCTGCTGCTCGACTACGAGGAGCCGCTTTGTCGCCAGGACTCGCTCACCGGCGATTGGTATGCGTGCTCGGCGCACATGCTCTGGATCGGCGAGCGGACGCGCGAGCTGACCGGGGCGCACGTCGAGTTCTTCGCCGGGGTGCACAACCCGATTGGCGTGAAGCTCGGGCCCGATGCGACCGTCGACGAGGTGATCGGACTGTGCGAGCGGCTCAATCCGCAGCGCGCGCCGGGCCGGCTGACGCTCGTCACGCGCCTGGGGGCCGGGCGCGTGCGCGACTTGCTGCCGCGGCTCCTCGTCGGCGTGCGCGACGCCGGTCATCCAGTCGCTTGGATCTGCGACCCGATGCACGCGAACACGTTCGTTTCGGCTTCCGGTCGCAAGACCCGGCGCTTCGACGACGTGATGGCCGAGCTCGAAGGCTTCTTCGCGGCGCACCGCGAGGTCGGGACGTGGCCGGGTGGCGTGCATATCGAGTTCACCGGCGAGAACGTCACGGAGTGCCTTGGCGGCTCGGAGGCCGTGCTCGAGGATCAGCTCGACCATCGCTACGAGACGCTCTGCGACCCGCGGCTGAACGCGAGACAGGCGCTCGACCTCGCATTTCGCGTGGCCGAGCTGATGCGCGGCTGATGGCTGCGCCGCTGCGCTCGCTCGCCGTCGTCGGGACGGGGCTGATCGGCGCGTCCGCGGGCTTGGCCGCTCGCCGGGCTGGCGTCGCCCATGTCAGCGGCTGGGATCCCGATTCCGAGGCGCTCGGCGTCGCGGCCGAGCGGGGCGCGGTCGACGCGGCCGGTTCGCTGGCGGAGGCGGTCGGCGGCGCTGACCTGGTGCTGGTCGCGGTGCCGGTCGCCGAGTTGCCGGCGCAGGTGCGCGCGACGCTCGATCTCGTCGCCGAAGCGAGCACCGTCACCGATGTCGGCTCGACGAAAGGGCCGGTGTGTGCTGCGGCGGGCGGTGACGTGCGGTTCGTTGGCGGCCACCCGATTTGCGGCGCCGAGACGCGCGGGCCGGCGCGTGCCACCGCCGAGCTGTTCGACGACGCGACCTGGTTCCTGACCCCGCTCGCAGGGACCGAGCCGGATCGCTTCCGGGTCGTCCATGGCTTCGTCACGGCACTTGGAGGGCGACCCGTCGCGATTGATCCGGTCGCGCACGACCGGCTCGTCTCGGTCACGAGCCACTTGCCGCATGCGCTCGCGAACTTGCTGTTGAATCAGGCCGGAGCCGCCCGCGTCGACGGCCACGATCCGCTCGCTGCCGCCGGCGGCTCACTGCGCGACATGACCCGAATCGCCGGTGCGAACCCGCGGATCTGGGTCGACATCTTCCTTGACAACCGCGAAGCGCTCGCGGCCGCGCTCGCCGAGCATCGTGGTCGCGTCGAGCAGCTCGAGGCCGCGCTCGAGCGCAGCGACGGTGGCTTTCTCGCCCGCTGGATCGCCGAAGCCGGCGGTAACCGCCTGCGCATGCTCGGCACCGCGTACGAGGATCCGGGCGCGCTGCAGAGGTTGCGCATCCACATTCCCGACCGGCCGAACGTGCTCGCGGGGATCTTCCAAGCCCTCGGCGCCGAGCGGATCAACGTCGAGGACTTCGAGATGGAGCACGTCTCCACTGAGCGCGGCGGCACGCTCACTGTTCTCGTCGGCGGCGAAGCCGAGGCGGCCCGCGCGGTGGCGCTGCTCGAAGCGCAAGGCTATGGCGTCGTCTCGGCGCCGGTGATCGACGAATGACGCTCGTCGTCGAGCCGCTTGTCACGATGCGCGGCGCCATTGAAGTGCCGAGCGTCAAGGGAATTTGCCAGCGCGGCGTTCTGCTCGGTGCAATCGCGGACGGGGAAAGTGAAGTCCGCGGCTTCGGTCGCGCGGCCGACACGGAGTCGGCGATCTCCGTCGTGCGCCAGCTCGGGGTTGAGGTCACCGATGTCGCCGACGATGTTGTGCGCATCCAAGGGAAGGGATTGCGCGGCCTCGTCGCGCCGGCCGAGCCACTCGACTGCGGCAATGCCGGCACGCTGATGCGCCTTGTCGCGGGCATCCTGGCCGGCCAGGAAGGCGAGTTCACGCTGATTGGCGACGAGTCGCTCTCGTCGCGGCCACAGGATCGGATCGCGGTACCGCTGCGCGAGATGGGCGCGACGATCGACGCGACCGACGGCCACGCGCCGCTGACGATCCATGGCGGCGGTCTGCATCCGATCGAGTACGAGTTGCCGGTTGCGAGCGCGCAAGTGAAGTCGGCGATCCTCTTCGCCGGCTTGTTCGCCGACGACGGCCCCACCACTGTCGTCGAGCCGGCGGTCACGCGCGACCACACCGAGCGCATGCTCACGGCGATGGGCGCACGCGTAACCCGCGCACACGGGAAGTCGAGCGTCTGGCCCGTCGAGAGCCTGCAGCCGCTGTCGATCGACGTGCCGGGCGACATCTCGTCGGCCGCGCCGTTCATCGTTGCCGCGACGCTCCTTCCCGATGCCGTGCTCCACATCCGCAACGTGAACGTCAACCCGACGCGGACCGGGCTCCTCGATGTCCTGCACCGGATGGGCGGGCGCGTTGCCGTCTACAACCGCCGTACCGTCAGCGGCGAGCCGGTTGCCGACCTCGAGGTGCGCTACGCCGAGCTGACCGCGACCCACATCTACGGGCCTGAAGTGCCGCTGCTCGTCGACGAGCTGCCGCTGATCTGCCTGCTCGCGTCGATGGCACGCGGTGTGACCCGGATCCGCGGCGCGGAGGAGCTGCGGGCGAAGGAGACCGACCGGATCGCGACGACGACCGAGGCTCTGCATGCGGTTGGCGGCCACCTCCAGGCGAGCGACGACGGCTTCCGCATCCGCGGCGTCCCGACCCGTATTCGCGGTGGCGTGGTCGAGAGTCGCGGCGACCACCGGATCGCGATGCTGGGTGCGATCGCCGGCCTCGTCTCGGCCGAGGGCGTCGAGATCGAGGACGCCGAGTGCGTCGCGGTGAGCTTCCCCGGCTTCTTCGACATCCTCGATTCGCTGCGCGCGGCGTCGGTCGGCGCATGATCGTCGCGATCGATGGCCCCGCTGGCGCGGGTAAGAGCACTACTGCACGCGCTCTCGCGGAGCGGCTCGGCTTCCGCTACCTCGACACTGGCGCGATGTACCGCGCGCTGACATGGCTCGCACTCCAACGTGAGCTGCCGCTCGACCGCGGCGCCGAGCTCGCCGAACTGGCCCAAGCCCATCCGGTCGAGTTCAATGGCGAAGGGCGTGTCCAGATTGACGGCACCGATGTCACGTCGTCGATTCGCGACGTGCGCATCGATCGTGTCGTCCCCGTTGTCGCCAGGCACCAGGAAGTGCGGGAGGTGATGCGCGACCGGCAGCGCGCGCTCGGCGCCGCAGGCGACGTCGTGATCGAGGGCCGTGACATCGGTGCCGTGGTCGCGCCTGACGCCGCCGTGAAGGTCTACCTCGAGGCCGACCCCGAGGAACGCGCGCGTCGCCGTGTCGCGGAACGGCCGGGTATTGGTGCCGACGCCCTCGTCACCGATCTCAAGCTGCGTGACTCGCGCGACGCCGCGAACACCCATTTGGCCGAAGGCGCGATTCTGATCGACACGACCGGTCTGACGCTCGATGACGTTGTTTCGCGGATCGCCGCGATCGTCGAGGAGCGTCGCGCGTGAACGGCACGGATCGCGCCTGGGTGTTGGGTCGCCTGACGATCGGGACGCTCGTGCGCGTGTTCGCCCGGCTCCGCGTCTACGGCCGTGAACGCGTGCCGAAGACGGGCGGGTGCGTCTACGCATGCAACCATTTCCACTGGCTCGACCCGGCCGCGCTCGGCGCCGCGTCCCCGCGCACGGTCTATTTCATGGCGAAGATGGAAGCCCACCGCGTGCCCGGTCTCGGCGCCGGGATTCGCTTCTTCGGAACGTTCCCCGTGCGCCGCGGCGAGTCTGACCGCGAAGCTGTGCGGACGATGCGCAAGATCGTCCACGATGGGAACACGCTTGGGCTGTTTGCTGAGGGAACGAGGCAGCGGTCGGGCGTGCCGGGCGAGGTGCAGCCGGGCGCGGCGATGGTCGCGCTGCAGGAAGGCGTTCCCGTGATCCCGGTCGCAGTGCACGGCTCGTACACCTGGAAGCCCGGCAACTTCCAACCGGTGTCGATCGTCTTCGGGAGCCCGATGAACTTCGACGGTCTCCCGAGCGGCGGCCGCGGGTATCGCGAGGCATCGACGCAGATTCAGGCCGAGATCCTGCGCCTGTGGGAATGGCTTGTCGATCAGCACGAGCGCGGTCGGCCACGCGGCGCGGTGCCACCGTCATGAAGCCCGACGCCCGCCCGAAGTTGAATGCGACCGAGATCGCCGGAACCGTCGCGATCGTCGGCTTCCCGAATGTCGGCAAGTCGACGCTGATCAACCGACTGACCCAAAGCCGCGCGGCTGTCGTCCACGAGACGCCAGGTGTGACGCGCGATCGCAAGGAGCTGCTCTGCGAGTGGACCGGGACGTGGTTCCGGCTGATCGACACCGGGGGCGTGGACGCGGAAGACGAGGGGCCGTTCGGTAAGCAGATCGCGGCGCAGGCTTTGGCTGCTATCGCCGAAGCAGATCTCATCTTGTTCGTCGTCGACGCGCGCGCCGGGATTACCCCAGGCGACGAGGAGCTCGCCGCGACGCTACGGGCTGCCAAGGTTCCGGTTCGCGTGCTCGCGAACAAGATCGACGACCCACGGCGCGACTCAGCCGCCGCCGAGTTCTACAAGCTCGGTCTCGGTGAGCCCGTGCCGCTCTCGGCGCTGCACGGCTACGGCACCGGCGACTTGCTCGACGAGATCCTCACGCTGCTTCCCGGTCGCGGCGAGGTGCCGATCGGTGACGAGGCGATTCGCGTCGCGATCCTCGGGCGACCGAACGTCGGCAAGTCGTCGATGCTCAACGCGCTTGTCGGGCGCGAGCGCGTGATCGTTTCGGAGGTGCCGGGTACGACGCGAGACACGATCGACACCGTCCTGAAACGCGGCGACAGGACGTTTGTCCTCGTCGACACAGCCGGCCTGCGGCGCAAGCGGAAACAGCGCCAAGGGATCGAGTACTACTCGGAGCTGCGCGCGCTCGAGGCGGCGGAGCGCGCCGATGTCGCGCTCGTCCTCATCGACGCGAGCGAGGGGATTGTCGAGCACGATCTCGCAGTCGCCGACTTGGCTCGGAAGGCGGGCTGCTCCACGCTCGTGGCTCTGAACAAGTGGGACGAGACGACCCTC
Source organism: Actinomycetes bacterium (assembly GCA_025358355.1). Classification (GTDB taxonomy): domain Bacteria; phylum Actinomycetota; class Thermoleophilia; order Gaiellales; family Gaiellaceae; genus Gaiella. Next base: position 30,414 of record JANYJX010000066.1, read on the forward strand.
GAGCTAGTCGATGCAGCCGGCCAACTCCATCGGCGCCTGCGTCAGAGGCCGCCTGTGATCGCCGTGTCGGCGAAGAGCGGGCGCGGGCTCGGGCGCTTGCTCGACCACGTCGAGCGCCTGTTCGAGAAGCATGCGGGCCGCATCCCGACTGGCGAGCTGAACCGGGGCCTCGAAGCGCTACGCGACATGCGCGAGGGGCCAGCCGGTCGTCGCGGCCGCCGGCTGAAGATCCTCTACGGCACGCAGGTCACGTCGCGCCCGCCTCGCTTCCGCGTCTTCGTCAACGACCCGGGCCTCGTCACGCGCGACTACGGCTACTGGGTCGAGAACGAGCTCCGCAAGCGGTTCGGGCTAGATGGCGTGCCCGTCTCGATCGACTTCGTCAAGTCGGAGTAGCTAGCCGAATGCGCGTTGTCGTTGTCGGCGGTGGATCGTGGGGCACGGCGTTCGCCGTCTTGCTGCGCGAGCGGGAGCACGAGGTCGTTCTCGCCTGTCGCGACGCGGAACAGGCGCGCACGATCGCCACAACGGGGCGGAACCCGCGCTATCTGTCGACGGTTCGCCTCGAAGGCGTGCAGGCGTGCGCGATTCCGGACGCGCCGATCGAGGAGGCTGATCTCGTTGTCGTCGCGGTGCCGAGCCGGTCGTTTGGTGAAGTTGTTGCGGCGCTCCCGGGCGCGGCTCCGGTGCTCAGCCTGACGAAAGGCCTCGACCCGGCGACGGGTGAGCGGCTGTCGACGCTTGTTCGCGATCGGCCTGTCGCGGTGCTCTCGGGGCCGAACATCTCGGAGGAGATCGCGCGTAGCCAGCCCGCGGCGGCGGTGATTGCGTGCGACGACCCCGAGCTGGCCGTTCGCCTCCAGCTCGAGATCACCTCGACGATCTTCCGCGTCTACGTCTCCGACGACATCGTCGGTGTGGAGCTCTGCGCGGCGGCCAAGAACGTGATCGCACTTGCAGCCGGGGGCGCCGACGGCCTCGGCCTCGGCGACAACGCGAAGGCAGCGCTCGTCGCGCGCGGTCTCGCCGAGATGGCTCGGCTCGCGGAGTCGGCCGGCGGCCGGCCCGAGACATTCGCGGGGCTCGCCGGAATGGGCGACCTGATCGTCACGTGCTGGTCGAAGTCGGGCCGCAACCGCCACGCCGGCGAGCTGATCGCGCAAGGTATGGCGCCGGACGAAGCGGCCGCCGAGATCGGCATGGTCGTCGAGGGACTGACGGCGGCACCGCTCGTGCGGGATCTCGCACGAAGGCTGGCGATCGAGTTGCCGATCACGGAAGGCGTCTGCGCGGTGCTCGACGGAGTGCCGCTAACCGATCTCGTGCGCCGGCTCATGGCCCGGCAACCGACAACCGAATAGGGGCGTACGATGGCGTTCTTGCGCGCGCTTCTCGTTGCTCTTCTCGGCTCGGCGGCACTTGTTGTCGCAGGTTGCGGGTCGTCGAGCGCCGCGTCGAACACCGATTCGATTTCGTCGCTCGCCCCCAAGGATGCCGGTGCGTTCGTCGTCGTCGAGACCGACCAGACGTCAGCGCAGTGGAAGAACACGCAGGCGTTGCTCGCGAAGATCCCCGGCGGCGAGAAGGCGCTCAACAGTGCGCTGTCGCAGATCGGCGGCGCGAAGGGCGTCGACTTCGCAAAGGATGTCGCGCCAGCCTTCGGGAAGCAGCTTGTGGTCGTCGTGCCGAGCGGTGCGAAGGATCCGATCCTGCTCGTGAAGCCCGACGACTCGAAGAAGCTTGACGCGCTGCTCGCGAAGGGCACCAAGCCGTCGGTCAACGGCGATGTCGACGGCTGGACGGCGATTGCGACGACGCAGAAGGAGCTCGACTCGTACAAGGCCGCGCTCGACAAGGGCAAGCTGTCCGACGAGAGTGCGTTCACGAAGGCGACCGACGGGCTGCCGGCCGATTCGCTCGCGCACGGGTATCTCAGCGGACCGAGCCTTGTCAATGCGCTTGGCTCAGCGACGGGCGCGACACAGTCGCTCTCAGGCCTCAGCGTCCCCGGTCTTGCTGGCTCGTCGGGTGCTGCGAACCAGATCGGCACGATCGGGTTCGCAGTCTCGTCATCCGACCACGGCTTCCGACTAGACGGCTCGTTGATCCAGAAGGACGGTGCCGTTCCGGCGTCGTTCACGCCGACGCTCCTCGACAGCGTTCCGGCCGATGCGCTCATCGCGGTCTCGTTCGATGGCGCCGGTCAAGGGCAGCAGGCGATCGACCAAGCTCTGAAACAAGGCGGCAAGCAGCTAGCGACGGTCGAGAAGCAGCTTGGCGTCAAGCTGGACGATCTCGTCGCTGCGCTCGACGGCGAGGGTGTGCTCTACGTCCGAGCCGGCGCGCCGATCCCCGAGATCACGCTCGCCGTGAAGCCGAAGGACGCGGCGCACGCGAAGGCGACGTTCGGAGCGCTCGTCGGCAAGCTGAGCTCGAGCGCCGGCTCATCGCTGCCGATCCCCGGTTTCCAACTCACGAGCACGACTGCGAAAGGCGTCGTCTTCGTCTCGACGGCAAAGGATGTCGCGACGAGTTTCGCCGGCAGCGGCGCCAAGCTCACAGCGAGCGAGCGCTTCAAGCAGGCTGCGACGGAGATCGGCTTCTCCGGCAAGACGAGCGGCCTCGGCTACGTCGATGTCCACGCGCTCGGCCCGCTGCTGAAGACCGCGCTCGGCGCTCTCGGCAGCTCCGGTTCCAGCTCGACGACCTCAGGGCTCGAAGGGCTGACGGCTTTCGACACAGTCGCGTTCGGCAGCACGGTCGACGGCTCGCGCACGCGTTTCGCCGCCGTTATCAACCTCAGCTGAAGACGCTTCGGGTAGCCTGCCCGCGATGAGCGCGCGCTCGTTCCAGTTCACTTCGGAGTCCGTCACCGAGGGCCATCCGGACAAGATCGCGGATCAGATCTCGGACTCTGTGCTCGACGCGGTTCTGGCCGACGACCCGAACGGCCGCGTCGCCTGCGAGACCCTGATCACGACCGGCCTTGTCGTTGTAGCGGGCGAGATCTCGACTGGAACGTACGTCGATGTGCGGCAGGTGGTGCGCGAGCGCATCGCCGAGATCGGCTACACGCGCGCCAAGTACGGCTTCGACGCCGAGACGTGTGGCGTGATGGTCGCGATCGACGAACAGTCGCCTGACATCGCGCAGGGTGTCGACGAGTCGTACGAGGCGCAGCGTGGCGACATCGACCCGATCGACCTGATCGGCGCCGGCGACCAGGGAATGATGTTCGGCTACGCGAGCCGCGAGACCGACGAGCTGATGCCGCTGCCGATCATGCTGGCGCACAAGCTCGCGAAGGGCCTCTCCGAAGTGCGCAAGGCCGATGTCCTGCCGTATCTCCGCCCGGACGGGAAGTCTCAGGTGACGGTGCGCTACGAGACGGACGAGCACGGACACCAGCGGCCGGTGGAGATCGAGCGCCTGCTGATCTCGACGCAGCATCGCGACGGGATCGACGTCGAGACGCTGCTGAAGCCCGACCTGCTCAAGCATGTTGTCGAGCCGATCCTGCATGCCGACTACCGCGATCTGTTCGACCCGGCGCGATTCGCGACGAATGACTTCTTCTACGTCAACCCGACCGGCAAGTTTGTGATCGGCGGCCCGATGGGCGATACGGGCCTGACTGGGCGCAAGATCATCGTCGACACCTACGGCGGCGCCGCGCCGCACGGTGGTGGCGCGTTCTCGGGCAAGGATCCGACGAAAGTCGATCGCTCGGCTGCGTACGCGGCGCGCTACGTCGCGAAGAACGTCGTTGCGGCTGGGCTCGCGGATCGCTGCCAGATTCAGGTCGCATATGCGATCGGCGTTGCGCATCCGCTGTCCGTGCTCGTCGACTGCTTCGGCACCGAGCTCGTGGCGCTCACGACGATCGAGCGGCTGATCTCCGAGCACTTCGACCTGCGTCCCGGCGCGATCATCCGCGACCTCGACCTGCGACGTCCGATCTACAAGAAGACGGCTGCCTACGGTCACTTCGGCCGCTCCGACCCCGACTTCACGTGGGAGCGCACCGACAAGGCCGACGTTCTTCGGGCTGCTGCCGGCCTCGCCGAGCCGGCACCTGTCTAGCCCGTTCGCGTCCGCGCAGATCCGCATTGCGCGGCCGTCGGCTCGCTCCCGTGAGGTCGTCGAGTTCTACTCCGTGACGCTCGGCCTGCCGGTGCTCGCGCAGTGGGACGGCCACGGCGACTACGACGGCACGGTCGTCGGGACTGCCCGACGCGAGCCGCCAGCTCCAAATCCTCTCGGTTGCGGAGGTCGCTCCTACGCCGACGAGCGAGGATCAGCTCGTCTTCTACCTCGGCTCGGCTGAGCGGGTCGAGGTTGTGGTCGCGCGTCTCGCCGCGGCCGGCCACGAGCCTCGACTCTCCCCAAACGAGTACTGGCAGGAAACGGGCGCGTGCTGCTTCGTCGACCCCGACGGCTACTGGCTGATCCTCTCGCCCGCCGCCTGGTAGCGCCGTTCAGCGGGTCGGCCGCCGTGCCGAAGAGGGGACGGGTGACCGCGCGAGCTCTTAGGCTGGCGCTGCTACCGCTCGCTTGGCTCAGCGTGGCGTTTGTCGGAGCGTGCGTGTTCGAGGTCTCGGTTGTCGCGGGATCGTCACTCCGAACGCCGCCGACGCCGGGGCATTTCGAGACGACGCTGCTCACGGATCACCACGGCGCGGCGGATGTGGTCGCGCTGCTGGCGAGGAACATCCCACTACTCGCGGCGATGGCCCTGCTGTCGTGGTCGCTTGCGCGGGCAGGGCGCTCGGATCACCCACGGGCACGCGCCGGGCGAGCTGTGTACGCGGTCACCGTCGCGGGCTTCCTGGTCGGCCTCTGGTGGATTCTTACTCGGCAGGCGGCGGGGCTGAGCGAGCACGTCGTCTCGCCGTCGGTGCTGCTGCTCGCACTCCCTCACGGGCCGCTCGAGTTCGCCGCGTTGTTCTTGCCTCTGGTCGCGGCAGTCGACGGCTCGCGTCGACGCGGTCTGACGCCGACGTACGCAGTCGGTGGGTCGGTCGCACGTGCCTTGCCGCTGCCCGTCTGTGCGGCGTTCGTCGAGACCTTTGTCAGCCCGCTCCTGTTCACGATCTCGAACCTCCAGCGATGAGGCGCGCAGTTTGGCTGTTGGTGCTCGGAATCGCCGTGGGTGCGACCGGCTGCGGACGGCTCGAGCATCGCTTCAGCTATGTGGATCCGCCCGGGACGCCGTTCCAGGTGTGGCTTCCGGAGGGTTCGGGCGCGGGAGCAGTTGTCGTCGACCAGGATCGGGTCGCGGTCGCCTGGTTTGGGTTCAGCCCCAGCGGCGGACTCCGCAGGCAGGGCGTCCAAGGAGCGCAGATCGCGTGGGCATCGCTCACGCGCGATCGCGGCCCTTGCGGCCCAGCGCGTGTCGGAGACGAGGTTCGCGGCGACCTGCCGTCGCTGAGGCTCCAATGCATCCTCGGCTTCACATCTCTCTGGACGACGCAGGCGGCATCGGGAATCGGGAGGCCGACATCGGTCGCGCTGGCTTTCTCGGCTGCCTCGACTCCGACGAGCGTCTGGGGAACCAAGAGCGGCGTGTGGCTCGTGGATGGACTCGAGACTCGCATGCTCATCCGCGGCCAAGCGCGCTCAGTGGCGCTCCGCCGAATCGGGAAGGAGGATCTCGTCCTCACAGTGGTTGTGCGGCGGAATGGTGCCTGGCGAGCCGATGTCCTGCGGCGTGTTCGCGGTCGATGGCGGAGGCCATCCGACGCGAGTGATTCGCCGCCTTCGCTCGGAGAGCAGAGCACCGGAGCGTTCGCGGCCAGGTTGGAGGGGCTATCCGTCACCGGCAAGACCTCGCTCCGCGCCTACAGGCTCGCTCTCACCCCGAAGTAATGGCCGATCAGGCGCCGACGCGGACGTACAGGCCTTGCGCTGCCTTCTCGGCGATCGCCCGCTCGGTGCCGTCGATCGCGATCTTGAGCTGGCCCGCCGCCGGCTGCGCCTCACGCATTTCGACACGCGTGCCAGGCACGAGACCTTCGTCGTAGAACCAGTGCAGGAGGTCGCCATCGTGCTCCGCGAGACGCACGACAATCCCTGCGCTGCCGGCCCCGAGTTGGTCGAGCGACACGAGCTCGCGATTCTCCGCCTGCTCTGTCCCGGGATCGACCGGCCAGCCGTGCGGGCAGCGATCGGGGTGGCCCAGGCGCTCGTCGATCCGCTCCACCATGTCGTCGGTGAACGTGTCGCCGAGCACATCCGCGTGAACGTGCGACTCGGCCGGCGTGTAGCCCATGAAGTCGGTGAGGAAGCGCTCGATCAGCCGATGCTTGCGGACAACGCGTTGCGCGCGCTCGATGCCGGTGGGCGTGAGGATCGCTTCCTTCTGCTCGCCGCGCTCTAGGAGCCCGTCGACCTCGAGCCGCTTCAGCATCTCCCCGGCCGATGCGCGCGAGACGCCGAGCATCTCCGCGACGCGTGATGCAATCGCATTCGTGGCGGTGGCTGGGCGGTACTCGCCGATCGGGAAGGCGAGAAAATAGATCGTCTCCAGGTACTCATCAACTGAATGTCCCTGGCTCTGCGCCACGGGTTGACTATAGTGCGATCTCGTGTAAGGTCGGCCTTACAGTCGCGAGCAGGTGAGTCACGGACTCGGGGGAGAATCCGCGGATATGTCCTCAACACACATTGCATTCCTCGGCGCGATTGCCGGCTTCACGATCTTCCTCGGGCTGCCGATCGCGCGGGTGCGTAACCAACCGCTGGCGCTAAAGGCGCTGCTCGCTGCGACCGCAACCGGGATCCTGCTGTTCCTGCTCTGGGATGTCCTGTCGCATGGAGTCGAGCCGATCGAGACCGCGCTCACGGCGGCGGCGCTCGATCACACCGGCTCGTGGCTCCGCTTCGCTGCGCTGGCTGCGGTGTTCGGCGGCTGTTTCACGATCGGCCTGATGAGCCTCGTCTACTTCGATCGCGTGATCTCGGCGCGCCGACGGCGCAGCTTCATGAGTGTCGGCGCAGCTGCTGCAGCGGATTTCGAGCAGACCATCGGGCTCTCGCAAGGGGAGTCGCTGGCGCTGCTCATCGCGACCGGGATCGGCCTGCATAACTTCTCGGAAGGCCTCGCGATCGGGCAGTCGGCGGCCGATGGCAAGCTCGCGCTGGCTTACGTCCTGATCATCGGTTTCGGCCTGCACAACGCGACCGAGGGGTTCGGCATCGTCGGGCCGATGTCGGGTGGCGACGCCCGTCCGAGCTGGGGCTTCCTCGGCTTGCTCGGGCTGATTGGTGGTGGGCCGACGCTTGTCGGGACGCTCGTCGGCCAGGTCTTTGTGAGCGAACCCGTGTCGATCGCGTTCCTCGCGCTCGCGGCCGGCTCGATCCTTTACGTCGTGATCGAGCTGCTTGGTGTGTGTCGCTCGTTTGGCAGCCGGACGATGGTGGCGTGGGGGTTGACCCTCGGGCTGATGCTGGGGTTCGCAACGGATTTCGTGCTCGTCGCCGCCGGCGCCTAGCCGACCCGCCGCTACGCTCGACCGGTGCCGCTCGCGTCGGTTTACCCGCTGCTCTCGACCCGCTCGCTTGCGCGCCCGTTCACGTACGAGGTTGACGACGACGTCGAGGTAGGCGCGATTGTCGCGATCCGGCTGGGGCGGCAGATGGCACGCGGCGTGGTCGCCGAGATTGGTGTAACGAAGCCCGCGGGCGTGATACCCGTCCCCGTTGGTCGCGTGCTGGCGACGGTTCCGGCGACGCTTGTCGACCTCGCCCTCTGGCTCGCCGACTACTACGGCTCGACGCCGGCGCGCGCGCTCGAGTTGATTGCGCCGCGCGAGGCGAAGCGCCGCGCCGCGCGACCTTCTCCGGCGGAGCGCGAGTCGCTCGCCGGCGAGCCCGAGCCCGATGCGCTGACACCCGAGCAGACCGAGGCGGTAGCCCGGATCGTCGCGCTGCTCGATGCCGACGGCGGCCATGTCCTGCTCGCCGGGCCGACGGGGAGCGGCAAGACCGAGGTCTACCTCCAAGCCGCAGCGGCAGCTCTCGAGCGCGAACGTGGAGTGATCGTCCTCGTGCCGGAGATCGCGCTCGCGCCGCAGACCGTCGGCCGGTTCCGGGCGCGCTTCGGCGACACTGTTGCGATCGTCCACTCCGGGCTCGGTGGCGCCGAGCGCCGCGACGAGCGCGCGCGGATCGCGAGCGGCGAGGCGCGAATCGTGGTCGGTGCGCGGTCGGCGGTGTTCGCGCCGATGCGGGGTGTCGGGCTGATCGTCGTCGACGAGGAACACGACGCTGCCTACAAGCAGGACGCCGATCCGCGCTACGACGCACGCAGTGTCGCTGCGAAACGTGCGGCGCTCGAGGGGGCGGTGGCCGTCTACGGGAGTGCGACGCCGCGCCCGGAGAGCTGGAAACGGCTCGAGCGTCTGCCGCTGCGCGGGCGGATTGGCGCGCCGATGCCGCGCGTTCGCCTCGTCGACCTTCGGCGCGAGGCCGGCTATCCGCTGTCGGCGCCGCTGCTGCGTGAGCTCGGAGACATCGCGACGAACGGCGGCCGGGCGATCCTGCTGCTCAACCGCCGAGGTGTCGCGCCGGCGCTGCACTGCCGCGCGTGTGGCGTCTCGCGTCGCTGCGGCGCGTGCGATGTCGCGCTGACGCTGCACGCCGACGGGCGCCTGCACTGCCACCACTGCGCGTACTCGGAACGCGTGCCCGAGTCGTGCCCCGAGTGCGGTTCGGTCGAACTCGCGCGCGTGGGGGCGGGAACGCAGAAGCTCGAGACCGAGCTCGCCCGGCACCTGCCCGAACTCGCGCGAATCAGGCTCGACGCTGATACAACCTCGCGCCCCGGCGAGCTGCGCGACGCGCTGTCGCGCTTCGCCTCCACCGATCGCGCAGTTCTTATCGGCACGCAGATGGTCGCCAAGGGCCATCACTTTCCGGGCGTTCGCCTCGCCGCTGTTGTCGATGCGGACACGGGTATGTCGTTGCCTGACTTTCGCGCGGAGGAGCGTACGTTCCAACTCGTCACGCAGCTCGCTGGGCGCAGCGGCCGGGACGCGCCGGGGCTCGTGCTCGTGCAGACGTTCCAGCCGGATGCGACACCGCTCGCGTTTGCCGCGCGTCACGATGTCGCGGGGTTTCTCGCTGGTGAGCTGGAGCGTCGCGAGGTGTTGGGTTACCCGCCGTATCGCCATCTCGTCTCGATCGTTGTTGCTGGCCGTTCGCCGGCCGAGCCCGAGCGCGCGCTCAAGGAGATTCGCGCGCGGCTCGAAGGGCTCGGCGCGGATCTGCTCGGGCCAGCGCCGCTGCTGCGGCTCCGCGGGCGCCATCGCGCGCAGCTCGTGGCGAAGACATCCGAGCCGCGGCGCATCGCGCGCGCCGCAGCCGCGCTCCTCGAAGCGGCGACTCCGGCGCTTCGCCGCGACGGGCTCACCGCCGTGGTGGACGTCGACCCGCAATCGCTGTAGCCGACGCGGCTAGACTCGCGTCGTGTCCGACCATCACCATGACCACGCGCACGACGACGACCACGCGCATGACGACGAGCACGACGAGGATGAGGAGGGCGCCGCCGAGAGCGAGGTTCGCAAGCGCATCGCTCTCTCGCAGGTGCGTCAGTACGGTGACCCGGTTCTGCGCATGCGCGCGAACGAGGTCGTCGCCTTCGACGACGAGCTGGCGCGACTCGTCGGGCGGATGACCGAGCTGATGCACGACGCCCACGGCGTCGGTCTCGCGGCGACGCAGGTTGGGGTGGTGCGGCGCTTCTTCGTCTTCGAGCACGACGGCGAGGATCTTGTGCTTGCGAACCCGTCGATCACCAAGACCGGGAAGGACGTCGAGGTCGACGACGAGGGTTGCCTGTCGCTCGGCACCGTGCGTGTGCCTGTCGAGCGCGCGGCCGAGATCGTGATCGAGGGCCAGAACGGCGCCGGCGAGCACGTCAAATACGAGCTCGACGGGATGTCGGCGCGTGTCGTCCAGCACGAGCTCGACCACCTCGACGGCAGGCTGATCCTCGATCGCACCGACCCCGGGTCGCGCAAGGAGGCGCTCGCGAAGCTGCGGCCGCGGCTCCTCCTCGCTCAGCGGTAGAGCGTGGCCCGGATCGCCGTCGCTGCGACGGCCCCGTTCGGCGCCGATGTTCTCGAACGGCTTGCCGCGCGGTACGAGGTCGCTGCGCTGCTGACGCGTCCGGACGCCCCGCGCGGTCGCGGGCAACGGCTCGCTCCTCCACCCGCAAAAGAGGCCGCGGTTCGGCTCGGGATTCCGGTGCTTCAGCCGGAGCGGCCGGTGGCCGGCCTCGATCTGGGTGCGCCGACAGTTGTCGTTTGCGCGTACGGCCTGCTGATCCCCGAGCAGTTGCTGGCGGAAGGGTTGTGGCTGAACGTCCACCCGTCGTTGCTGCCGCGGTGGCGTGGGGCGGCGCCGGTCGAGCGTGCGATTCTCGCCGGCGATCCAGAGACCGGCGTGACGATTCACGAGACGGTGAAGGAGCTGGACGCCGGGCCAATCGCGGCTGCGCGCGCGTTCCCGATCGGTGCCGAGGACGATGCCGGGGCGGTGTTCGCGCACGCGGCGGAGGTAGCAGTCGAGCTTCTCGACGGGCTGCTTGACGGTGCGATCGAGTTCACGCCGCAGTCTGCCGAGGGCGTCGTGTACGCGGACAAAATCGCCGCGACCGATCGCGCGCTCGATCTCGCGTCGCCGGCTGAGGAGCTTGTTCGGCGAGTCCGCGCGCTGTCGCCGCACATTGGTGCGCGGGTCGAGCTCGAAGGTCGCGCTGTAACCGTCTGGCGCGCGCGAGTGGGCGAGGAGGGTGCGTTCGAGCCGCTCGAGGTCCAGCCCGATGGTGGCCGCCGGATGGAGGTCGAGGCATGGCGCCGCGGCCTCCGGTAGCTGCCCCGGCTCGCCGCGTCGCGTTCGAAGTCCTCCGTCGGGTCTTCGAGGACGAGGCGTACGCGGATCGCGCGCTGCGCACTGCCGCGGCGGGGCTCGAGCCGCGCGAGCACGGCCTGGCACAGCGCCTCGCGTTCGGCGCCGTTCAACGGACGCGGACGCTCGACCACCTGATCGAGACGCTCGGCCGTCGACCCGTGCGGAAGCTCGATCCACCGGTTCGAGCCGCGCTCCGGCTCGGTGCGTATCAGCTTGCGTTTCTCGACGGCGTGCCGCGCTATGCGGCGGTCAACGAGTCGGTCGAGCTTGTTCGCGGCGCGGGGCTGGAGCGTGCGGTTCCGTTCGCGAACGCGGTTCTGCGGCGGCTAGCGGAGGGCGGGCGAGCCGCAGTCGAGTCGCTTCCGGAGGGAACCTCTGTGGAGGCGGCGCTGAAGCACTCGTACCCGGACTGGATCGCGGAAACCTGGTGGCGCGACCTCGGCGCTGAGGGCGCGCGCGCGCTGATGCGTGCCCAGAACGAACCGCCCGAGACTATTGTCCGGCTCATTCGCGGCAAGATCGGCGGCGTTCCCGACTCCGAGATTCCCGGTGCTTGGCGGGTGGAGCGGGTCAACGAGGAGGCGCTTGCCGACGGCAGGATCTGGCCGCAGAGTCGTGGTTCTCAGCTCGTCGGGCACGTTGTCGGTTCGCAGGCCGGCGAGCGTACTCTCGACCTGTGCGCGGCGCCCGGCGGGAAGGCGACGATGCTTGCCGGCGATGTGGTGGCGGTCGACGCGAACGCGGGTCGGGCGCGGGAGCTTGAGGAGATAGCGCATCGGCTTCGCGCGAAGAATGTCCGGGTTGTGTGCGCGGACGGGCGGGCCTTGCCGGCGGATCTGACGGATTTCGATCGCGCTCTTGTCGACGCACCGTGCTCGGGTCTTGGCGTGCTCGACGGGCGACCCGATCTCCGCTGGCGGTCGGAGCCCCTGCCGGAGCTCCAGCTCGAGCTGTTGCTGGCTGCGGCCGCGCGGGTGAAGCCGGGCGGGACAGTTGTCTATTCCGTCTGCACGATCAACGCCGACGAGAGCGAGCGGGTTGTCGAAGCGAGCGGTCTCGAGCCGGAGCCGCTCGGTGCCGAATGGCCGCAGTTTGCGCATGAGCGCCGGCCGGAGTTCCTGCAGACGCTGCCGCACGTCCACCACACGAGCGGCTTCTTCATCGCGCGTTTGCGCGTCCCCGTCACACCTGGGGCTCGCCGGCGGCCGTAAGATCGCCTGATGGGCTGGAGCGACTGGATCCGAGATGGGGTGGAGGTCGAGCCTTCGCTCTACGCCGCCGACTTCATGCGCCTTGGCGCGCAGATCGACGCTCTGCTCGGCGCAGGCACGAAGGTCTTCCATTTCGACATCGGCGACGGGCACTTTGTCCCGCCGGTGACGATCGGCCCGGTCGTGCTGCGGTCGATCGCTCCGGCGATTCAGGCGGCCGGCGGCATCGTCGACTGCCACCTGATGGTTGACGATCCGGCACATCACTTCGAGGAACTCGCGGCGTCCGGTGGCGACTCGGTCACGTTCCATGTCGAGGCGACCGACGACCCCGCCGGTGTTGCCGCGGCCGCTCGCGCTCACGGCCTCGCGGTCGGAGTCGCCTTCAACCCCGAGACTTCGCCTGGGCAAGCCGCCTCCTTTGCGGCGGCGGCTGGTGCCGAGATTGTCCTGTGCATGAGCATCCATCCGGGCTATTCGGGCCAGCCGTTCATGGCCGACGCCTTCGCGCGCATCGCGCTCCTACGCGAGCTCATCACGGTTCCGATCCAGGTGGACGGTGGCGTTGGCGAGTCGAATGCGCGCGAGACCCACGAGGCCGGCGCTGCGTTGCTCGTTGCCGGCAGTGCGATCTTCGCCGATCCAGATCCCGGCGCCGCGTACGCGCGCATCCGCGCCGCGTGCCTGTGAGCCACCTCGGTCGCGCGCTCGAGCTCGCGGCGCTGGCGCGAGGCGCGGCCTATCCGAATCCCACTGTAGGCGCCGTGCTAGTCCAGGACGGCGCGATCGTCGGTGAGGGCGCCACCGAGCCGGTCGGAGGTCGCCATGCGGAAGTCGTCGCCCTCGACGCGGCTGGCCAGCAAGCCAGCGGCGCGACGCTCTACGTGACGATGGAGCCGTGTGCGCACTATGGCCGAACGCCGCCATGTGTTGACACGGTGCTCGCGGCCGGGGTTGCGCGCGTCGTCGTCGGCTCGCGCGATCCGAACCCCGCGGCGGGCGGTGGGATCGAGCTACTGCGAGCCTCTGGCATCGAGGTCGAGCTCGTCGACTCGTTCGAGGCGCGCCGCCAGAATGAAGCGTGGCGCACGTGGGTCTCGCGCGGTCGGCCGTTCGTCACGTACAAGGTCGCCGCGACGCTCGACGGGCGCGTCACCGTGCCGGGCGCGCGTTGGGTGACCGGTGAGGAGTCGCGCCACTTCGTCCACGAGCTGCGCGCCGAGAGCGACGCGGTCGCGGTCGGGATGGGGACGGTGCGGGTCGACAATCCACGGCTCGACGTGCGAGGCATCGCCGGAGCACGGCAGCCGCGGCGGCTCGCGTTCGGCAAGGGGCCGCTGCCGCCGGGCTCCGGGCTCGAGCTGCGCACAGGCCCGCTCGTCGAGGAGCTAGCGGCACTCGCCACAGAGGGCATCCAGTCGCTGTTGCTCGAAGGCGGGCCGACGCTTGCGACGGCGTTCCTCGAGGCCGATCTCGTCGACAAGCTGGTGGTCTTTCTGGCGCCGACGCTCTCGGGTGACGGGCCGCACCTGCTCGGGACGCTCTCCCGCTCGCGGCCGCTGACGCGACTGACCTCACGCGCGGTCGGCGCCGATGTGCTGCTGGAGGCGTACCTCCACGAGCCCTAGCCGAGCAGCGCGCGCAGCACCAGCACCTCGTCAGGATCCGCCCCGAGATACGCGCCGCGGATCACACTCCAGAGGCGGATCCGCTCGTCGTCCAGACCGGCGGCCGCGAACGCTGCGACACGGCGTTCCGTGACATCGGGCTTCATCCGATACGGCAGCGGGTTCCAGAGGAACGATGCGATGTCGTACTCCGGCTCGCCGAGCATTGCTTTGGAGTCGATCGCGAGGTACCCGCGGTCGCCACCGTCGAGGATGTTGTGGTGGTGGAAGTCGCCATGCACGAGCGTCGAGCGGCCTGGCTCGAATGACGCGTAGAGCTCGCGCGCCAGCGGGAGCAGCTCGTTGGACTCGGCGTGGTCGAGCCAGCCGGGCACGTGGTCGCCGATCCAGCGGAACGGTTCCGCGGCGGGCTTCCACAGCCGGAGCCCGACATCCACCGCGATTGCCGTGGCCTCGTCCTCCGGCAACTTCGAGATATCCGTGCCCGGCCGCGCGCGCTCCATCAAGAAGACGCGCCGCTCACGGTCATGGCGCAGCAGCCGAACGGCGCCGTCGCCAGCCCACAAGGCGAGCCCGTCGGGGTCGTGGTCGGACTCGTCGTCGTCCAGCGGCAGCACCTTCAAGACCGCGTCGTCGCCGGCCGGCGCCGCATACGAGAACCGAGACATCGAGAATGCGGGCCCAAGCTCGAGCTCCCATTCGTCGGCCACCTGCCGCGCGATCTCCGCGAGCGGCTCCAGATCGGGGTCGAGGCTCACAGCCGGAAACCATAGGCGGCGAGTAGCCTTCCAGCCATGTTCACAGGGATCGTGCGCGAGGTCGGCCGGGTCGTCGCTCTCGAAGGCGGCGCCAACGAGGGAGCCGTTCTCGTCGTGGAAGCTCCCGAGACGGCGCCGACGGTCGACATCGGTGGGTCGGTCGCGATCGACGGCTGCTGCCTCACGGTCGAGGAGATCACTGGCACGCGACTGCGCTTCCACGCCGGCACCGAGACGCTCGCGCGCACGTCGCTCTCGCGCTTCGTTCCCGGCGATGCCGTGAACATCGAGCCGGCGCTGCGAGCGGGCGAGCCGCTCGGCGGCCACTACGTCCAGGGCCACGTCGACGGCGTCGGAACACTGCGCGAAGTCGAGCCCGCCGGCGAAGGAAGCCGCGTCGTTGTCGAAGCGCCGCCGGAACTGCTCCGTTACTGCGTCGAGAAGGGCTCGATCACGGTGGATGGCGTCTCGCTCACGGTCGTCACGGTCGCGAGCGATTCGTTCGAGCTCGCGCTGATCCCGCACACGCTCGCGGCGACCACGTTCGGCTCGCTCGCGCCGGGCCGCGTCGTGAATCTCGAGGTTGATGTCCTCGCGAAGTACGTCGAACGTCTGCTGCCAGCACGCTGAGCGCGGCTACCATGGCGAGGTGGCTGTCGAGCTGAAAGAGCCTGAGACGTCGCCGTTCGCGACCGTCGAGGAGGCGATCGAGGAGATTCGTGCCGGCCGCTTCGTGGTCGTGTGCGATGACGCCGACCGCGAGAACGAGGGCGATCTGACGATCGCAGCCGAGTTCGCGACCCCGGCCGCCGTGAACTTCATGGCGACTCACGGCCGCGGCCTGATCTGCCTCTGCCTGATGCCTGAGCGTTGCGACGAGCTCGGGCTACGCCAGATGACCGACCAGAACGAGACGCCGTTCGGCACAGCTTTCACTGTGTCGATCGAGGCGCGCGACGGCATTTCCACCGGCATCTCAGCCGGCGACCGCTCCCGCACGATTCAGGTTGCGATCGACCCGGCGAGCGGCCCGCGCGACATCGTCCAGCCGGGCCATGTCTTCCCACTGCGCGCGAAGGCCGGCGGCGTGTTGGAGCGGATCGGCCAGACCGAAGCGGCTGTCGATCTCGCGCGACTTGCCGGCCTTGTCCCGGCTGGCGTCGTCTGCGAGATCATGAAGGACGACGGGACGATGGCTCGCGTCGCAGACCTCGTCGCGTACTGCGCCCAGCACGGCCTGAAGATGGTCACGGTCGCCGACCTCGTCGAGTACCGTCG
>JANYJX010000068.1 GCA_025358355.1 Actinomycetes bacterium
TTCATCAGTTGAGGCCTGAGATGCGCTCGGCCGTGCTGGCGAACGCCAGGAGCCGTGTCTGCTTCCAGCTTGCTCCTGAGGACGCCCGTCTGATCGCCAACGGGTCACCGGGGATCGACGCTGAGGACTTGCAGCATCTTCCGGCGTTCGAGGTCTATGCGCAGCTTGTGGCTGATTCGGCGGTGCAGCCGTGGCTCAGTGCTCGCACCGGACCTGCGCCCGGACCGATCTCGTCACCCGAGGAAGTGCGACGGCGGAGCCGTGACTTGTATGGGGTGAAGCGGGCCGAGGTCGACGCGGTGATCAGCTCGCTACGGGCGCCTCAAGACGCTCCCGGGGATATCGGCTCGCGGCGTTCGGACGGGGGCGCGGCGTGAGGGCGGGTGTACCGCTCGGTGATTCCGCTCGCGTCGAGTCAGACACGGCGCAACCTGAGCGTTCAAGCCCGCTGGGCGTGAACAGGGGCGGGGACTTCTTACCGCGTGTAACGCGCTCAGAGTCCTCCCCCGCGCCGGCCGCGAGGCGCCGCACCGGCCGTCTCGTTCTGGGCCGGGCCGCCGCCGGGCTCTCCGATCGAGACCAGGCGATCCTTGAGCTTGTAGGCGATTTTCGACTGGCGACAGGCGCCCAGATACAACAGCTCCTGTTCCCGCCCGCCGAGTTCGCCACATCGACGACGGCCGCTCGCTCGGGCCGTCGGGTTCTCGCCCGACTAGCACGCGACCGGCTCCTGGTCAGGCTCGAACGACGTGTCGGTGGTGTGCGGGCAGGGTCGGCCGGGCACATCTACGCGCTCGGGCCGGTCGGATATCGGGTGGTCGGGACTCTGGGGCGGGCGCGGCCGCGCTACTTCGAGCCGTCTACCCCATTCGCCGAGCATCAGCTGGCCGTCACGCAGCTCGCCGTCGAGCTTCTCCTGAGCGAGCGTCGCGGCGCGATCCGCGGGCTCGACGTGCAGGGGGAGCCGCGCTGCTGGCGGTTCCTGCCAAGCCAGCGAGCACGGGCCGGACTGCTGCGACCCGACCTGTTCGTCTCGCTCGAAGTCGGCACCGCTGAGCTGCGCTGGTTCGTCGAGCTCGACCGAGGCACCGCGCATCTGCCCGCTGTGCTGCGCAAGTGCCGAAGCTACGAGAGCTACTACCGCTCCGGACATGAACAGGCCGAGCACGGCCTCTTCCCGAAAGTGCTCTGGATCACACCAACCAGCGAGCGCGCCGCCCGCCTCAACGGGGCGATCGAAGCTCAGCGTGGGCTGACTGGCGGTCTGTTCGCCACGACGACGCGCGACACCGCTCTGGCGGTGCTGTGCGGCGCGGAGGACATCCAGTGAGCCGGGATTTGCGGAATCGGATCCTGGTTGGTGACGTGCGGCAGCGGCTGTCGGAGATCCCCGACGGGAGTGTCGACTGTGTGATCACCTCTCCCCCGTACTTCCAGCTTCGCAACTACGGGTGGCCGGAGCAGATCGGTCTCGAAGGCCATGTCGAGGACTGGGTCGAGAGCCTCCGGGCAGTGCTAGCCGACATCGGTCGGGTGCTGAAGCCGTCGGGGTCGGTGTGGCTCAACCTCGGCGACACTCACTCCTCGCATCCGACGGCGGGTGCGCGGGCGAAGAGTCTGCTGCTCGGACCGGAGCGGCTCGGACTCGCCTTGATCGCTGATGGCTGGCTGGTGCGCAACAAGATCGTATGGGCGAAGCGAAACCCGCTGCCCTCGGGTGCCCGTGATCGGCTGTCCTGCACCTGGGAGGTCATCTATCTCCTGACCCGATCACCGAGCTACTTCTTCGACCTGGACGCCATCCGGGTGCCACACAGCTCGAACCCAAGGGGCCGTCGCGGCAATGGGAACGCCGTGTATCCGCCTCCGGGGCACGGTGCACCGGGCTGGGCATCCGAGCGCGAGGGTGGCAACAAAGGCCTGGCCGCGCTCCGGGGTCGCGGGCTTGTCGGACATCCGCTGGGCAAGAACCCAGGGGATGTCTGGCAGATGTCGACCGCCTCATTCCGCGGCGCGCATTTCGCGACCTTCCCGAAACATCTGGTCGAGCGCCCGCTGCTCGCCACGTGTCCCGAACGGGTCTGCGCCACGTGCGGGCTGCCGTGGCAGCGCGACACGAAGCGAGCACTCGGGCAGCTTGCCGTCCGGGGCGAACTACGCCAGCGCTGCGACTGCGAAAGCCGCTGGCAACCAGGCCTGGTGCTTGATCCGTTCTCGGATGAACCCGTCCTTCCGAGACTCTCGGCGTTCGTGTCCTGCAACGTCCCCATCCGCTCGGGCGGGGCAGCGGGTGATGTCCGGCGTGGCTTACGACTTGAGCAGTGCCGAGGGGACGCAGAGCAGGTCAGCGCCGTCACAGACAGCTTTGCGCCCTGGGACTGGTTGCGGATGTTGAAGCGCTTCGACGTGTACCGGCTTGGGCGAGGAGCCTTCTCGCCTCTGCCGACTCGTTAGGATGATCGGGACCTCCGAACTACGCCCTACCTGTTCGCTCCCGTTCCGGCGGCGCCTTCCGGCGGCACCCGCCCGATGAACTCCTCGACGGCCGTGACGACAGCCGCCGGGTGGTCGAGGTGAGGGAGGTGGAGTCCGGGCACCTGCGTGTGCGCTGCAGCCCCGCCGATCTCGCCGGCAAGCCGCTCCGACCACCCCGCTTCGAGCAGCCTGTCCTCGATGCCCTCGACGAGCAGCAGCGGCGTCTCCGTCTCGCGGAGGCCGTCTCGCACGTCAATGCGGTCGCCGTCGCGCGGCACGCCTGGGAGCTTCGCCGCCTGGAGACACTCCCAGTGTCCAGGCACGAACATGTTGTCGAACCGCCTGTCGATGAGCTCGTCGTAGCCGGGGCACGGCCCAACGACGTAGGAGGTGATCTTCTCCGCGCACTCGCGCGTCGGCTCGACGTCGTAGAGGTCGTTGAAGTTGTCGTGCCGTCGATAGAGGCCGCCCGCACCGCAAATCGCGACGGCCGAGGCGGCTGGCAAGTCGCCGACCGACAGCGCGACGAGGAGCAGCGAGGCGCCGAACGACGCGCCGACGAAATGCACGCCGCGGATCCCGAGTGTGTCGCAGAGCGCTTCGACGTGGCGGATCCGACTGAAATACGGTCCGCTCTCGAAGTCGTGGAGCTTGCTCGTGCCGCCGTAGCCGAGGAGGTCGGGCGCGACGACGCGGTGCGTGCGCCCAAGCTCGGGCATGATGGTGTGCCAGCAGAGGTCGGCATCGGAGCCGAACGCGCCATCGTGCAGCAGCACGATCACGCCATGGTCGCACGAGGCGTCCCCGGTCGTTCTGACCGCAGTTCGGATCCCTCCGACATCGATCTGCGATAGCTGCACTCCCTCCATCAGTTAGTACCTGATCCACGTCGTCTTCAGCGCGCAGTACTTGTCGAGTGCGTCAGTAAGCGCAAGCTCCTCGCGGTGTGCGTCGACGAGCTCGGCCAGTCTGAGCAAGACGCGCTTTCGCTCTCGCGGCGCGATCCGCGACCAGACACCCGATTCAAAGGCGGTTCTCGCAGCGGCGACGGCGGCGTCGATGTCAGAGGCGTCGCACGAGCTGACCGAAGCGAGGATCGCGCCGGTCGCGGGATTGACGGAGTCGAAGGTTTCCCCGGACGCGGCGTCGACGAACCGGCCGCCGCCGAACGCGCGACTACGGAAGTCGATGCGCTCGGCCTTCGCGTGCCACTCCGACTGCTCGGTCTGAACGCTCATGCCAGCCTCGCCGCGGCGCCGTGGACGGGATGGCCGCCGGTGACGACGCCGACGACGAGCGGCGCGCCGAACGCCAGACACAGCTCGTTTGGATGTTCGCAGTCGAGAATCACGAGATCGCCACGCTTTCCGACGTCGATGGAGCCGCGGTCGTGTCCGCGATGGAGGCTGTAGGCAGCGTTGAGCGTCGCTCCGACGATGGCTTCTCCTGGGGAGATACGAAACCACGGCGCCGCGAGAGCGATCGTCAGGACGAGCGAGGTCGCGTGGATCGATGAGCAGTAGTCGGTCGCGATCGCGACCGGAACGTTGTTGTCGACAAACAGGCGGGCGTTCGCCCGTGTGTCGGTCATGTAGATGAGCTCGGCGGCCGGCAGGAGGACGGCGAAAGTGTCCGTCTGGCCCATGTCGCGGATCTCCTCGTCGGGCGTAAAGGTCAGATGCTCAGCGGAGACGGCGGCGCCTGCAACAGAGGTACTCCAACCCTCCGACGGCGCCCACGCGTCAGCGTGCGTCCGGGTCGGGATCCCGACCGCGGAGGATCGCTCGAGCATGCGGCTCGCCTGCTCGGACGTAAAGAGCCCGCGCTCGCACGTGATGTCGTGGAACTCCGCGAGCTCTTCCTCGACCACGCGCGGCAGCAACTCGTCGAGAACGAGATCGGCGTACGCGTTGGCGTCATCGGCCTCCTTCGGCACCACGTGCGCGCCGAGGAACGTCACGACGAGCTCCATCGGCGTCAGTGACCGCG
>JANYJX010000043.1 GCA_025358355.1 Actinomycetes bacterium
GCCTTGTAGGTGATCTTGGCGGCGAAGTCGTTCCCTTTGCCGAACACCTCGCGGGCGAGCTGGACGATCTCGTCGGCGTGCGCGTCGTCCTTCGCGAAGATCAGCGTCTTTGGCACAACGCGGCGGCCGGGGAAGATCTCCGTGAACAGCCGGTCGCGGAAGGTTTCCAAGACGGTGCGGATCTGGTCGCGCGAGACGACGGCGCGGTCGAGCTGGTTGGGCGCGTAGGCGAGATCCTCGTCGAGCTTCTCCCAACGGGTCTTGCGGGTCTGCCGGTCGCGGAACTGGGTGACGATGCCCGCGTCGATCGTGGAGCCCTGCTCGGTGATCTCGGTGCGGATGCGGTAGACGTCGAAGGGGACGTTGACCTCGTCGGCCACCGCCTGCTCGTGCCCGTACTCCATCACGAGGTTCTGGTTGAAGAAGCCGAACGCCTGCTTGTTCGGCGTCGCCGTGAGGCCGATCGTGAACGCGTCGAAGTAGTCGAGCACCTGCCGCCAGAGCCCGAAGATCGAGCGGTGGCACTCGTCGACGATCACCACGTCGAAGGTCTCCGGCGGGACGGCGACGTTGTACTCGACGGGGATCGGCTCGGTGGTCAGCTCGTAGGCGGAGTGCTCGTCGAGCTCCTCGTCGAGCTCGGGGTCGCCGCGCAGGATCGAGTAGACGCGCTGAATGGTGGAGATCGCGACTCGTGAGACGGGGTCGATGCGGTTCGAGGTCAGGTGCTGGACGTTGTAGAGCTCGGTGAGCTTGCGGCCGTCGTCGGGGGTCGTGAAGCCCTGGAACTCCTTCAGCGTCTGGCGGCCGAGGTTCGCGCGGTCGACGAGGAAGAGGATGCGTCGCGCGTCGGCGTGCTTCACGAGCCGGTAGGCGACGTTGGCGGCGGTGAACGTCTTGCCCGAGCCCGTCGCCATCTGGATCAGCGCCCGCGGGCGGTTGGCGGCGAGCGACGTCTCGAGGTTCTGGATCGCGCGGAACTGTGCTGCCCAGAGCCCGGTCTCTTCGAGCGGTGGAAGCGTGCGCAGGCGGTGGCGCAGAGTCGGCGCGGTCGGGTAGCGGCGCAGCTCCTCCAGCCAGCCGGCGAGCGTCTCGGGGCGGTGGAACGAGAAGACAGCGCGGCTCGCCGGATCGGGATCGAGCCGATTCGTGAAGCGCGTCTCCGTCCCCGTCGACTCGTAGACAAACGCGAGCCCGCCTTCGACCGCCGGCTCGAGCTCGTCGGGGAGGCCGTCGACGTACTTCGCGCTCTGCCACTCCACGCCGGTGAGTGTCTCTCCTCCCTTCTTCGCCTCCACGACCCCGGCCGCGCGGCCGTCGAGGAACAGCAGGTAGTCGGCTCGGCCGTGCGGCGGCTTCATCACGAACTCGCGGACGGCGACCCCGCGGGCGGCTGAGAGGTTGACGGCGCGCGCGTCCTGCACCGCCCAGCCGGCGGCGGCCAGCATCCGGTCGATCTCCACGCGAGCCCGCGCCTCGGGTGTCAGATATGCGGTCTCGCCATCGGCCACGCACGCATCATCGTCAATGGGATCGATGGATGTGAGCGCGATGTCAGTGTCGCTGGGTGCGCGGGTCTAGCGGGTCGATCCGAACAAGAACGCGACCGCACACTTCCATGAGAGCGGGCACCCGCTGATTCGCTCGGCCGAGACCGGCGAGGACTGGTCGTGGTGCTACCTGGACGAGATCGCGTTCGTCCTCCAACCCCGGGTAGCTCACCCGGCGTGGGGCTCGCGGCTCAGCCGTCGCTCTGTTGCATCGCGCGGTCGAAGACGATCTCCGAGGGGCGGAAATCCGTGCGGCGGACGAACGCGAGCGCATCCTGCGCGCCCCACTCGCGATCCATCCCGGAGTCCTCCCACTCGATCGACAGCGGCCCCTCGTAGCCGATCCGGTTCAGCGAGCGGAACAGCGCCTCGAAGTCGACATCGCCATGGCCGGGCGACACGAAATCCCAGCCGCGCTCGACCTCGCCGAAGTTCAGATGCGACGCCCACAGCGACCGGCGGCCGTCTAGCCGCCGCTTCGCGTCCTTCACGTGCACGTGGTAGATCCGCTCGGCGAACTCCTCGACGAACGCCGCCGAATCGAGGAACTGGTACGCGAGATGGCTCGGATCGAAGTTGATCCCGAAGCCTGGCCGGTTGCCGATCGCGTCGAGCGTCTTGCGCGTCGTGACGAAGTCGTACGCGATCTCGGTCGGATGCACCTCGAGGCCGAAGCGCACGCCCTCGGCGTCGAACACGTCGATGATCGGCCCCCAGCGCTCTGCGAAATCCTGGTAGCCGCGCTCGATCGCCGCGAAGTCGTTCGGCGGGAACGAGTAGATGAGATGCCAGATCGACGAGCCCGTGAAGCCGTTCACCTGCGTGATCCCGAACTGCGCCGCGGCGCGCGCGGTGTCCTTCATCCGCTCCGCCGCACGCTGGCGCACGCCCTCCGGCTCGCCGTTGCCGTAGATCTCGGGCGGCAGGATCGCGCTGTGGCGCTCGTCGATCAGGTCGCACACCGCCTGGCCGACGAGATGCGCGCCGAGCGCCCAGCAGCCGAGGCCGTTCTGCTCGAGGAGCGCGCGATGCGCCTTCGCGTAGCTCGGGTCAGCGAGCGCCTTGTCGACCTCGAAGTGATCGCCCCAGCACGCCAGCTCGAATCCGTCGAAGCCCCAGCTGGCGGCCTTGCTCGCGAGATCGACCAGCGGCAGGTCAGCCCATTGGCCGGTAAAGAGCGTCACGTTCCTTGCCACAGCGCCAGCCTCCTCGGTCGATTGCCTTGCCGCAGGAGCACGCTAACCGGTTGCCGCCGACGGCGTCTTCAGTGGCATGCGCGTTGTCGCCGCTCGGTCGGCTTGGGTTGCGAGCTTCGACTTCGGCGGCGTCGTACGCGTTGACCCTGCGACGAACAGGGTTGTGGCGCGCATCAAGACTGGTCGCGGGCCGGAGGGGATGGCGTTTGGCGCCGGTGCGCTGTGGGTCTCGAACAAGTCGGGCAGCGTCTCGCGGAACGACCCGCGTGTGAACCGGCAGGTCGCGCTGATCAAGGTCGGGCCCGAGCCACGCTACCTCGCTGTCGACGCCGGGTCGGTGTGGGTCACGAGCTACGACGCGGGCGAGGTCGACCGGATCAGTGCGAAAACAAACAGGGTGACACAGAAGATCTCGGTCGGGCCGGGGCCGCAGGGAATCTCGGTCGGTCGGCACGGAGTGTGGGTCGGGATCCTGCTCGACGGCTCGCTCGTGCGGCTCGACCCGCGCACCGGGCGCGTTGCGCAGCGGATCGCTCTAGGTGATGGAGCTGGTGCCGAGGGTGTCGCGAGCGATGGCCGCTCGGTGTGGGTCGCCGACTACAACGGCGCTTCGGTCATCCGCGTCGATGCTGCGACGGGCCGCGTGCTGGGCCACGTCCTTACCGGGCCGCAGCCGCGCGGGATCGCGGTCGGCGCGGGCGGCGCGTGGGTTGCGAACAGCGCCGGCTCGACGCTTTCGCACGTCGTTCCGCGCTAGCGTCGCCGCGTGCAGCCGTACGCGTGGACGTGGAACGAGGAGACGCTCGTCTTCGTGCCGGCGCTCACCGTTGCGTACGCATTGTCCGTGCGTCGCGTTGGCGCTCCTCGCTGGCGGATCGCGTGCTTCGTCGCCGCTGCGTTGCTGCTGCTCGTATGCGGCATCTCGCCGCTGCACGAACTCGCGCTCCGCTACCTGCTGCTCGTCCACCTGCTGCAGAACGTCGTGCTCGCGGAGTGGGCGCCGCTGCTGCTCGTGCTCTCGCTGCCGCCGGCTCTCGCGCGCGTGCTGGCCGAGCCGCGGGCAATGCGCACGCTTACCCGTCCTGCCGTCGCGATGCCGCTGTGGTTGGCGAACTACGCGATCTGGCATGTGCCGCTCCTCTACGACGCGGCGCTGCGGCGGCCGCACACGCTGCTCCATCTCGAGCACCTGACCTACCTCACGGCCGGCGTGCTGATGTGGTGGCCGGTGTTCAAGGACGCGCCGCGGCGGCTGAAGGCGGGCGCGCGGGCGATCTACGTGTTCGCCGGGTTCGTGCTTGCGGCGCCGATCGGGCTCGTGCTCGCGCTCGTCCCGCACGTTGCGTACGCGACATACCGGCACGCACCCGAGCGGCTGTGGGGGCTTTCGGCGCTTGCCGATCAGCAGCTTGGCGGCGTGACGATGGCCGGCGAGCAGGCGATTGTCTTCTTTGCGGTGTTCACCTTGTGGTTCTTTCGCTTCCTGGCCGAGCAGGAGCACGCGGATGACCCGCCGCCGTTGTAGGCTCGCGCCGATGCGTCGCCTTCTGCTCGTTCTAGCGGTGGTCGCGGTCTGCGTGCCGGTCGGGCTCGCGGCGAGTGCCTCGCCGCCGGCCGGGTTCGCCTACGGCGTCACGGCGGGCGAGATCACCTCGACATCGGCGGTGCTGTGGACGCGGTCGCCGACTTCAGGACCGCTCGGGTTCGAGGTGTCGAGTGTTCCGAGCGGAGCCCGGTTCGTCGGCCAGGCAGTTCCTGCTCGCGCCGCTGACGACCTCACCGTGAGGATCGTCATTCGCAGTCTTCGACCGAGCACTCGTTACACGTATCGGTTCACGCAAGGATCGATCAGAAGCCAGACAGGAATATTCAAAACGGCGCCCGCCCCGACCGCCAACGCCACCGTCCGCTTCGCTTTCTCCGGCGATGCGGACGCGACCCCCGGCCCGAACGGCAAGCCGGGGTTCAACAACTTCGAGACCTACGGCCAGATGGCGCAGGAGAAGAACGACTTCAACATCAACCTCGGCGACGCGATCTACTCGGACAGCGAGATCCCGGGCTCGCCGCCGGCGCTGACTGTCCCGGCGAAGTGGGCGAAGTACAAGCTCGGCCTCGCGCTGCCGAACCTCCGCACGTTCCGCTCGGCGACCGGTGTCTACAGCCAGTGGGACGACCACGAGTTCAGCAACGACTTCAGCAAGGCCGAGCTGGGCGACGCGATCTACCAGGCTGGTGTGAAGGCGTTCACCGACTACGCGCCCGTCACGTACTCGCCGCAGAACGGGCTCTACCGGACGTTCCGCTGGGGAAAGAACGTCGAGCTCTTCTTCCTCGACGAGCGCTCGTTCCGTAGCGCGAAGGCCTCGGCGGGCGGTGTCTGCGACAACGGCGGTGGGCCCGACCTGGCTCCAACGGCGCCCGCTGCGGTGAGAGCGGCCTTCGCCGCACTGATCCCGTCGCTCACACAGCCTGCGCCCGCAGCGTGCCTCGCAGCGATCAACGATCCGTCCCGCACGTTCCTCGGCGCGAGACAACACGCGATGTTTGTGAAGGCGATCCACGCGTCGACCGCGACGTTCAAGGTCGTCGTCAACGAGACCCCGATCCAGCAGTTCTACCAACTGCCCTTCGACCGCTGGGAGGGCTACGCGGCCGAGCGCACGCAGCTGCTGAACGACCTCGCGGGCGTGAAGAACGTCGTCTTCCTGACGACCGACACGCACGCGAACCTGATCGGCGAGGTGCGCAAGCAGACGCTCGAGGCCGGCGGGCCAGTCGGCACCGGGATCTGGGAAGTCGTCACCGGTCCGGTCGCGACGAACAGCTACGCGAAGGAGATCGACGCAGCGCTCGGCGGCAAGCCCGGCTTCGGCGATCTCGTCACGTCGCTGTTCCTGAAGCCGCAGCCGCCGCTCGGGATCGGGATGCGCTGCGCGGCGACGGATGTCTTCTCGTACGCCGAGGTAAAGGCGAATGCGACGACGCTCACCGTGACACCTAAGACCTCGACCGGCGCGCCGGTGTTCGAGAAGACCGGCGCACGCTGCGCGCCGCTCGTGCTCCGCGCGCAGTAGCTTAGAGCTCACTTCGGAAATGAGCTCTAAACACATGGCCGAGACGGTTACCCTTGCTGAGGCGGTGCGCGAGCTCGTGCACGACGGAGACACCGTCGCGCTCGAGGGCTTCACGCACCTGATTCCGAACGCGGCCGGGCACGAGCTGATCCGGCAGGGTCTCCGTGATCTGACGCTCGTACGGATGACGCCCGATGTGATCTACGACCAGCTGATCGGGATGGGCGCCGCCCGCAAGCTCGTGTTCAGCTGGGGCGGCAATCCGGGAGTTGGCTCGCTGCACCGCTTCCGCGATGCGGTCGAGCACAGCTGGCCGTCGCCGCTCGAGCTGGAGGAGCACTCGCACGCGGGGATGGCGGCGGCCTACGCAGCGGGCGCGGCCAACCTGCCGTTCGGGGTGCTGCGCGGCTACGACAGGAACGACCTCGTATCGCGGACACGCGTCGCGAAGATCGCCTGCCCGTTCACGGGCGAGGAGCTGGCTGCGGTTCCCGCTCTTCGGCCCGATGTCGGGATCATCCACGCGCAGCAGGCGGATCGCGAAGGAAACGTCCAGCTGTGGGGGATCACCGGGGTGCAGAAGGAGACCGTGTTCGCATCCGCCCGCTCGATCGTGACCGTCGAGGAGATCGTGGATAAGCTCGAGCCTCGGCCTGGGGCGGTCGTGCTGCCCGGCTGGGTGATCGACGCGGTGGCCGAGGTGCCTGGGGGCGCGCGGCCCGCGTACGCGCACGGCTACTACCGCCGAGACAACGAGTTCTATACCGCCTGGGACGTGATCAGCCGGGATCGCGACACGTTCACGAGCTGGATCCAGGAGCACGTGCTCGAGGCCGTCCCGACGTGACGTTCACCGCCGACGAGATGATGGCGGTCGAGGCGTCGCGGCTGCTGACGAACGGCAACGTTTGCTTTGTCGGGATCGGGTTGCCGAGCCTCGCCGCGAATCTCGCTCGCCGGACGCATGCGCCGAAGTGCGTGCTCGTCTACGAAAGCGGGGCGATCGGTGCCAAGCCCACGAAGCTCCCACTCTCGATCGGAGACGGGGAGCTCGCCGAGACGGCCGATGCGGTCGTCTCGGTGCCGGAGATGTTCGCCTACTGGCTGCAGGCCGGGCGGATCGACGTCGGCTTCCTCGGGGCCGCGCAGATCGACCGTCACGGCAACCTCAACAGCACCGTCATCGGCGACTACGCGACGCCGAAAGTTCGGCTGCCGGGCGGCGGCGGCGCGCCCGAGATCGCGACCTCGGTCACCGACGTGTACGTGATGCTGCGCCAGACGCCGCGAGCGTTCGTCGAGCAACTGGACTTCAAGACGAGCCGGGGAGATCGCGTCCGCGCGGTCGTCACGGACCTCGGCAGCCTCGAGTCGCGGGACGGCGAGCTGACGCTCGTGCGCGTGCATCCGGGCGTGAGCATCGACGATGCCCGCGCCGCCACCGGCTGGGAGCTGGCGATCGCGGACGACGTCGCCGAGACCGAGCCGCCGACCAGAGCCGAGCTCGAGGCGCTTCGTTCTCTCGAGACGAGCGTGCGCGAGTGAGCGAGATCGTCGAGGTCTGGGGCTAATCCGGTTGACTGGGGCTTTACCGGGTTAGGCTCGGTGTAAGGTCGGTCGACTAGTGCCGTCGACCAATGAGCTACGCGTGGCTGTCCTGAGGCTGAAGAGGCTGTCCTCGACAAGCTCGTGGATCGAGAGGGTGGCTTTGGCTAGGCCGGGACAGCCGCAACGCGCCGAGTCGTACACCCACGAGGAGGAGGCGCTCCTCCGGCCGGACGTCGGCACCCAAGCCCAGTTCCGGAAGAAGAAGCCGCCGAAGACCTACCGAGGCCAGGCGGTAACCCGATCCCACCGGGACGACTTGCAATGACCGCCGAGGAGGCGAGAGTGCTCATTGCGGTTGGTGAGTCGTTCACGGTTGAGTTCAAGGGGGAGTCGCGACAGAGGATCCCGGACGACGAGCTTGTCGAAGCCTGCGTCTGTCTCGCAAATGGGTCAGGAGGGACGCTGTTCGTCGGGGTCGAGGACGACGGCCGGATAACCGGCTCGCAGCCGAGGACTTGGGACGATCTCGATCCCATCGAGTTCGAACGCTTGCGACGGGTGATCCGGGAGACGCGAACGGGCGACGCTGCTCTCGCGGAGCTGTCGGACCTCGAGATTGCGAAGGCTCTCGGTGTCGTCGATGCGAACGGCGACGTCCGAGCAATTCGTGCTGGCGCCCTGCTTCTCTTCGGCCGAGAGGAGTCGATCGCGCGACGTCAACCTATGACACGGACGTCAAAACTCGCGATGAGATGTTCAAAGTACTTTGACCGACGTTCAATGATGAGGTCATAGATGGCGCGACCGAGACAGAGAAGCGGCGCTGCTGCGGCTGGACGTCGGGACGCAGGCGCAGTTCCGCGAGCGCGAGGCGCCCGAAGACCTCCCGCTACGTCTCCTTTGGCGAGACCCGCGTGAAGTCGCCCGCCCGCTGCCGGGTGTAGCGTCTCGAGCGATGCGAGCCGCGCCGCTACCCGACCACCCGCGTTTGCCCGAGGGGGCGCTCGCCTACTTCGTCTCCCGCCTCGTCGAAGGGTACGACCCGCTGCGCATCGTCGTCTTCGGCTCCTACGCTCGCGGGACCGCGACGCGCGACAGCGACGTCGACCTGCTCGTGGTGCTGCCCGAGGCGGACGACAAGCGCGCCATCGCCGTGCAGATGCGCCGAACGCTCGCTGACGCGCCCCTGCCCAAGGATGTGATCGTCACGACGGAGGCCGAGATCGCGCAGCGCAGGGACGCGATCGGCAGCGTGCTCCGGCCCGCTCTGAGAGAAGGCATCACGGTGTATGAGCGCCGCTGACGCCGCTCGTTGGCTCGCCTTTGCCGAGGACGACTTGCGGGCGGCCGAGCTCGTGTTGGCGGACGAGGCGCTTGCACCTCGCATTGCGTGCTGGCATGCGCAACAGGCTGCTGAGAAGGCCGTCAAGGCGGTTCTCGTTGCTCAGTCCGTCGACTTTCCGTTCACGCACGACCTTGATGCGCTCGCGCGTCTACTTCCGCCGGGCTCCCGAGTTGCCGGGAGCGCCGCCGACCTCGCGGCGCTTTCCGAGTGGGCCGTGGAGGCACGCTATCCGGGCGACTGGCCGGACGTGATGCGCACGGAGGCGCAGCGAGCGGTAGCCGATGCGCGACTGCTCATGGACGGGGCGAGGTCAGATCTCGGCGCAGAGCGCTGATGGCTCGACCGAGGCAGTCACGACGCGCGGAGGCGTACGAGCACGAGGACGAGGTCGTCCTCCGGCCGGATGTCGGGACGCAGGCGCAGTTCCGCAAGCGCAAGCCGCCGAAGAGCTACCGCTACGACTCCTCGCTCTCGCCCGCGCTCGACTGGGACGGCGGCAACTCGGCGCGCGAGCTCGGCGAGTGGCTGATCGCGCAGATCGACGAGGCATCCAGGCTCGACCCGCCACACGTCTTCCCCGAGCCGCGCAGCTTCGGCGACGTCGAGCCCCGTATCGAGGTTGGGGGCCTGGCCGACGCGGTCGAGCGACTGAAGGCGCTCTCGCGACCCTTCCTCGACTGGACCGGGAAAGCGGAGCGACTCTCGTTCGATGTGCCGACGCTGCCGCTGTTCGTCCACGAGCGCCTCTCGACGAAGGCGATCCTCCAGACGCTCGCCGGCCACGAGCGCGACCGGCAGCTGGAGCTCCAGCTCTTCGCCGACCCGCAGCTGCCGCTCCACCAGCAGCTCGAGGCCTACGAGCACAAGGGCGACTGGGTCAACCGCATGATCCTCGGCGACTCATTGGTCGTCATGAACAGCCTGCTCGAGTACGAGGGCCTCGGCGGGCAGGTGCAGATGATCTACATCGACCCGCC
>JANYJX010000074.1 GCA_025358355.1 Actinomycetes bacterium
GAGGACGGCGTCAAGGTCGATCGCGAGAGCAGCTGGCGGCGTCACCCTCCGATGATAGGCTCGCTCGGCTCACGGGAGCACGGTCAGGGAACCCGGTGCAAGTCCGGGACGGTCCCGCCGCTGTAAGGGGAGTTGCTCTTCCGCCGAAGTGCCACTGGCCGAGAGGTCGGGAAGGCGGTGGAAGAGGGAGCCCCGAGTCAGAAGACCTGCCGCGCCCCCGACAGACGGACACCCCTCGCGGAAGGGAGGATTCGATGGTTCGGCGTTCTTTCGTTCTCGTAGCGATCCTCGTCGCGGCATTGTTCTTGGTTGGTGCGGCTATGGCCGCTCGCGTCACGATCAGGGTCGAAGGCAGGACCCAGTCGATCTTCGGTTCGAAGCCGGTCACGATCGACGCGACGAACGCATTGCAAGCGCTCGACATCGCCAGCACGCTCGGCGAGTTCTACTACGGCATCACGCACTCGTCGTTCGGCGACTACGTCTCGCAGGTCGGCAAGTACGGCGGTGCCGGGAATGCCGGCTGGGTGTTCAAAGTGAACGGTTTCTCGCCGCCGGTCGGAGCCGATCAGGTGCAGCTGAAAGACGGCGACGCGGTGCTCTGGTACTACGCGACCTTCAGCGCGACCGGCGGGCCGCCGACGCTTGATCTGAAGGCGCTCACCGCCAATTGCTACAGCGTCACCTCGTACGACGACGCGGGTAAGGCGTCTCCCGCGGCTGGCGCTGTGATTCACGTGGACGGTCGCCGTGTGAAGGTCGTTGACGGGAAGGGCTGCGTCGGGGCGCATAAGGGCCTCCTGCGAGCCTTCTCGTTCGGAACGGTGCGCTCGAACAGCGCGAAGTGACCGTGCGCCGGGTTGCCGCGCTCCTCCTTGCCACGCTGGTTGTTGCGGGTTGTGGAGGGGCAGGGCGCGGCAACAGCGGCACGGCCCGGCTGTGGATCACGCGCGATCGCGGCGCGACGCTGCTGGTCAGTGCCACGGTGCCGGCGGGCGAGACGCTGATGCGGGCGCTTCGCTCGCGGGCGAAGGTCGAGACGCGCTACGGCGGCCGCTTCGTCCAGGCGATCAACGGGCTGAGCGGGGATGTGTCCGCGCGGCACGACTGGTTCTGGTTCGTGAACGGGCTTGCGGGCGACACGAGTGCCGCGGAGTACCGGCTGCGCGCTGGCGAGGTCGCGTGGTGGGACTACCGCGACTGGACGAACGACCCTGACCTTGCGGTTGTTGTGGGCGCGTTCCCCGAGCCGTTTCTACACGGGTTCGGCGGCGTGAAGCGGTCTGTTGCTGTGCGGTACGCGGTTCCGTCGCAGCGCGCGGCGGCGCTTCGGGTCGCGCGTCGGTTGCGCGCCACATCGGTGGGTCGGCTCGGCCTGGCAGTTCCGGCCGGCGCGGACATCTTCGCCTTGCTCCAAGGCTCGGCGACCTTCGTTGCCCGTCAGCTGAAGCCGGGCGCGGGGTCGCATGGTCCTGTCGAGCTCGCGTTCTCGGGCGATGTCGACAAGCTGCTCGCAGACGCGTATGCGCGGAAGTTCTCGGTGCCATGAGTCCGGGCGCTGGCACGGCTTTGCTCGCCGCAGCCGCGGCTGTCGCGCTGCTGACGAACCGGCTGTGGGCGGTCGTTCTGCTCACCGCGGTCTTGCTCATCGTGTGCCTGCGAGCGCCGGCGTCGCGTCGCTGGCCCTATCTGATCGGCGCGCTGACAAGCGGGCTCGGCGTGCTGCTGATCTCACCGTTCCTCTGGTCGTCGGGCGCTGGGACGCTGCTCTGGGAAGGGCCGACGATCCCGGTTGTCGGCACGATTGACATCTCGACCGACGAGATCCAGCAGGCGGCGGTCAACGGCTTCCGGCTTGCGGCGGTCGGGCTTGCGTTCGCCGCGTACGCACTGCTGCTAGATCACGACCGTCTCGTCGGCTCGGCCCGGTTCGCGCGCCGGTCGGCGCTCGCGGTCGCGCTCGCGACACGCCTGGTTCCCACACTCGAGCGTGATGCGATTGGCTTGCGCGAGACGGTGCGCGGCCGCGGCGTCGAGATCTCGGGCGCGCGCGGGTACGCGAAACTGCTGTCGCCGCTCGTCGCCGGCTCGCTCGAACGCGCGTCGTGCCTCGCCGAGGCGATGGAGGCGCGTGGGTTTGGCCAGCCCGGCGCGACGCGCCAACCGCGGCCCCGATGGACGCGCATCGACCGCGTCGTGGTGCTCGCAGCCGCTGTCGTCGTCGGTGGAGCCGTTCTGTGGCGCTAGCCGTGGTCAGCGACGTGTCGTACGCGTACCCGGACGGCGCGGATGCGCTCCGTGGCGTTTCGCTCGAGATCGAGCCGGGCGAGGTGATCGCGCTGCTCGGCCCTTCGGGCTCCGGCAAGTCGACGCTTCTGCGGGCGCTGGCCGGGCTCGTGCCGCACTTCCACGGCGGACGCTTTGCCGGCCGCGTCGAGATCGCCGGACTCGACACGCGCCGCGCCCGTCCCGCGGAGTTGGCCGGCATCGTCGCGTCGGTCTTCCAGGATCCCGAGGATCAGGTCGTGATGGCGATCGTCGAGAACGAGGTCGCGTTCGGGCTCGAGAACCTCGGGACAAAACCGGCCGAGATCGCGCCGCGTGCCGCGGCTGCGCTCGATCAGGTCGGCGTCGCGCACCTTGCCGGGCGCCGAACGGCCGAGCTCTCAGGCGGCGAGCTACAGCGCGTGTGCCTTGCGTCGGCGCTGGCGCTCGAGCCGCACTTGCTGCTGCTCGACGAGCCGACCTCCCAGCTCGACGAAGACGGAGCCACCGCGTTTCTGGCGGCTGTCGCTGACGCCGAGTGCGCCGTCGTCCTCTCGGAGCACCGCATCGAGCGCGCTCTGGCTCTCGCGACCCGCGTGCTCTACATGGAGGACGGCCAAGCGCTCGTCGACGCACCCGTCGCCGAGGCGCGCCGCTGGCTTGCCGCGAACCGACCCCGCTATTCAGCGGGGGCCGAGGAGACTTTGTGTCTCAGTAACACAAGATCGGGAGACGAGCCGGTGGTTGAGGTCGACGCGGTTTCGTTCGGCTATGGCGCGGGTCGGCAGGTGCTGGACGGCGTATCGCTCATCGTCCGTCGTGGCGAGATCGTCGCGCTCGAAGGCGCGAACGGCTCGGGGAAGACGACTCTGGCAAAGCTCGCCGCCGGTCTGCTGGAGCCGACAGCTGGAGCCGTTCGTCGCATAGGACGGGCGACCTATTTGTCGCAGGATCCGGGCCGCTATCTCGTGAAGGAGACGGTGCTCGACGAAGTCGCGCTCGGCGTCGACGGCGACCGGACCAGGGCGCGAGATGCCCTCGACCGCTTCGGGCTCGGTTTCGCGGCGGC
The DNA here is from genome assembly GCA_025358355.1 of Actinomycetes bacterium. Lineage (GTDB taxonomy): Bacteria > Actinomycetota > Thermoleophilia > Gaiellales > Gaiellaceae > Gaiella. Next base: position 3,335 of record JANYJX010000074.1, read on the forward strand.
ACGTCATCCGCGCGACTTGTCGAGCGGCGAGCGGGAGCGGCTCGGCCTGGCTGCGGTATCAGTGAGCGAGCCGGATCTGCTCGTGCTCGACGAGCCGACCCGCGGCGTCGATCCCGATCGGATGGCCGAGATCGGCGCCTTGCTTGTCGCGCAAGCCGAAGCGGGCCAGGCGGTGCTGATCGCGACGCACGATCGCTCGCTGCCGGCGCACCGCCGTATCCGCGTCGGGGTGGAGGTAACGGATGCCTTCTAGATGGATCTTTGGGTTCGCAGGAGCCGCACTCGCGGCCTCGCTCTGGGCGGCGCTCGACCCGACGCGCGGCGGCATCGCAGTGCTGCTCGCGGCGTTCGCCGTGGTCGCAGCCGGCTTCGCGTGGCTCGAGGGCGGGATTAGCTCGGCCCGCGATCTGACGCTCGTCGCGACACTCGGCGGCCTGGCCGCTGCGGGTCGGGTGCTTTTCGCACCGATCCCCGATGTCCAACCGGTGACCGTGATGGTCGCGGCTGCCGGTGTCGCGCTCGGCCCCCGGCGTGGGTTCGCCGTCGGCGCGCTCGCAGCTCTCGCGTCGAACTTCTTCCTCGGGCAAGGGCCGCACACGCCGTGGCAGATGCTCGCGTGGGGCGGCTGCGGCGTCCTCGGTGGCATAGGGCGACGATTCCTGCGCCACCGGCTGACGTTTGGCGCGTTCTGCGTTGTGCTCGGCTTCGCGTTCGGCACGACGATGGATCTGTGGCTCTGGTTCAGCTTCTACCCGCACACTTGGACGGCCGTCACCGCGGTGCTCGGCCAGGGGTTCGCGTTCAACGTCGCGCACGCGACCGGCAACCTCGTGATCGCGCTCGCCGCCGGGCCGGAGCTGCGACGCGTGCTCGAACGGTACGAGCGGCGTTCGCGGACGGAGGTCGTTTGGGCATGAAACTGCTCGGCACACTCATGGCAGCTCTCGTTCTCGCCAGCGTGGCCGCCGGCTCGACGTCGCCGCTTCAGGGTGCGGCTGCATATCTCGTCGGAGCCCAGCAAGCAGACGGCGCTTTCGCGGAGGCCGGCCGCCAGGCCGACACGTCACTCACTGCGTGGGCGGCTCTCGGCCTTGTCGCATCGCATGCGAGCGCCGACGCGCGAGCGAAGGCGCTCGCGTACCTGCGAGCGCACGAGGCCGACTCGCCGCAGATCACCGACATCGCGCTCGCTGCCGTCGCGCGAATCGCCCTTGGAGATCGGCCCGACGCGCTGCTCGCGAAGCTGCGCGGCGTGCAGCCCGGCGGCCTCGTCAACGCGGAGACCTGGACGATTCTCGCGCTTCGTGGTGCGGGCGAGCCGGCACCCGGCGCGCTCGTCGAGGATCTCCTGGCGACGCAGTCGCGCACCGGCGGCTGGTCGTGGACGCGCCATGGGGCCTCCGACTCGAACGACACAGCGGCGGCGATCGAGGCGCTGCGTGCGGCCAGCGTGACCGGGCGCCCCGTCGTCCGCGGGCTCGTCGCACTCCGTGGTTTTCGCAATCGCGACGGCGGCTACGGCCTAACGCGTGGCCGCGATTCCGACGCCCAGTCGACGGCGTGGGCGATCCAGGCACTGATCGCCGCGCGCTCCAAGCCGCTCGCCGCGACCTGGCGGTTCCTCGCCAAGCTCCGCCGAGTCGATGGCAGCTACCGCTATTCGCTCCGCTACGCAACCACCCCGGTGTGGGTGACGGCACAGGTCGCGCCGGCGCTCGCGGGGCTCGCATACCCGCTTCCGGGGGAATAGTCACTTCAGGGGATGGGCGCCCGCCGCCGGCCGCGCTAGCGTCCCCGGCATGAGAAAACTCGCCGTTCTGTCAGTTCCCGTCGTCGCGCTCGTCGCCGTCACCACCGCGCTGGCCGCTGCGAGCATCACCTACAACGATTCCGTCAGTGTCGGAAAGCCCGCCTCGGTCACCGTCAAGACCTACGGCCCGACGGCGTTCAAGGTGCTCCTGCACGTGCGGACGCAAGGTCGTACACAGCTGTTCCTCACCGGCAAGACGGCGCCGAAAGGCGGCGCGCTGATCGACACGAAGACCTATGCGTGCGAAGGTGCGGCCGGCTCGTACTACTGCAAGGGATCGTACGAGGCGCTACGCGCCGGCACGTACACCTGGCGGATCGTGCGCGTCTCCGGGCCGAAGGAGAGCGCGACGCTCACCGTTCGCTGGTAGGGACAAGAGTCTTACCCCACGCATACTCGAGCGAGCTGAGCCGGTAGCCGAGCCTGCGGTTGATCGCGAGCAGCGGGGCATTCGTCGCGTCGTTCCGCGTGTAGACCGTCGTGCAACCGAGTTCGGCAGCGCGAACGAGCGACGCCCGCTTCGCGAGCAAGGCGAAACCCCGCCCGCTGAGCGGTGACTCTGGCCCAACCCATGCCCGGTGTAATGGTTTCCGCGCTGCCGGCGCCCCAGCCGCCACATTCGCCATTCGCCTCGACACTCCACGACGTGCGATGCAGCCACACTAGACACCTAGAGCAGCTAGGTATACGATGAAGCTATGCAGCACGAGGTATTGAAGGGCCACGCCGATCTCCTCGTCCTCGCGGCGTTGGCGGCGGGACCGGCTCACGGATACGCCGTTGTCGAGACCGTGCGTGCCAGAAGCGCCGGCGCCTTTGATCTCGCCGAAGGCACGGTGTACCCCGCGCTGTACCGGCTCGAGCGGCAGGGTCTGCTCGCAAGCACGTGGTCGAATGCGGGGGCGCGACGTCGGCGCATCTACACGCTGACGCGACGCGGCCAGAGCGAGCTGGCGCAGCAGCGAAGCGAGTGGGGCGGGTACGTGACCGCGATGGGGGTGGCGCTCGCATGATCGACGACGACGTCCGGGCACTTGCACGCGAGCTCGCCGCCGGTGTGCGCGGCTCTGACGCGCGGCGACTACTGGCCGAAGTCCACGGGCCATCTGTCCGATTCCGCCGCCGACCCGGGCGCGGCCGGCGTGGGTGCGGCTGGCCTGGGTGAGGAGCGTGCAGTGGCGGCGTTCGGTCGACCCGAGCGTCTGGCTGCGGTGGTCGCCGCCGACCTGGCGACTCCGCGGATGCGGTCGGTGGTCTACCGCACGTTTCTTACTTTGGTGCCTGCCGGAATCGGCTACACCGTCCTGTTCCTGACCTTCCCTGGCGGCGCAGGGGGCAGGGTCTCCGGCTCAGGTGCCCTCGGGATCGTCGGCGCAATCCTCTTCCCGCAGCTCGCGTTCGTGTGCGGCGTTCTCGGGTTGCTCCGCGTCGTGCGGCTCCGCCGCGAAGCAGTGCTCGGCGCCGGCGATCTCACCGTCGTCCGGACGAGAGCCAGCGTCGCGCTAGCGGCAGGTGCTTTGACCGTTGCCTCGCTCGCGGCGGTCGGGCTCGATCAGCGCGCCGCGGTGCCCGGCTGGTGGCTTGCCGGTTCGCTCGCTTTGGCGGCGACCGTCGCCCCGATGCTCGGTCTCCTCGGCGCCGCGCTCGCACGCTCGCGGCGCCTGGCGGCGGGGCAAGCGCCTGCGTCAGGCACCGCTGTCGACGACGTCAGAGTTGTTCTCGCCGAGCTTCCGAGGCTGCGCGAAATCTCGGTTCCCGTGGAGCCGGTGCGCTTCGCCCTTCTCGTCGCCGGTCTCGTCGCGGTCGCAACGGTGCTCGGCGGGCTCGCGGCGGGCGGTCCGCTCGATGGCCTCTTCCGCGCCGGCGTCGAGGCGACCGGCGTCCTTGCCTGCTATCGCGTGCTTGGTCGCCGGCTCGGGCTTCTCGCCTGACGAGATCGATCAGGCGGGGCGTTTAGCCAGCGCGACGAGGCCGGTGCCGAGCCGGCTGCTGCCGAACGGCCGTTGCGCCAGCCGCAGAGGTGCGGCAAGGAGATGCGTCGCCGGCGCGGCCCAATCCGGCGGCTGGAGCCAACGGCCGCTCGCGGCGGTGCGGTCGGACATCGAGTTCGCGGTCTCGAGGCGTCGCGCGAGCACGTTGCGGCCCGCTTCCAGCACGTAGCCGGCCGGGAAGCCGTAGGTGACAACGGAGATGTCGACAAGCCCAGCCGCCGCGAGCAGACGAGAGATGTCGTCTCGGTCGTAGCGGCGAAAGTGTCCGGCTTTGCGATCGGCCGCGCCGAATCGGTGTCGCCCGGCCGGCACGCTGACCAGAAGCCAGCCGCCGGGCCCGATCCACGCGCTCCACTCGGCGACAGCGGCGGCGTCGTCCTCGATGTGCTCCAGCACCTCGAACGCGCACACGAGATCGAACGCTCGGCCAGGAGCGAGCACCGAAAGGTCGCCCTGGACGATCTCCTGCACGCCGGCGGCGTCGAAGCGAGCGCGAGCCGCCGCGAACGACGTCGGGTCGGGCTCGAGCCCGGTGTACGCGTAGCGGCGAGCGAGCATGACACCGACCGCGCCCTGCCCAGCGCCGATCTCCAGCACCGAACTGACAGCTGTGGCGCGCCGCAGGCGGCCGAGGATCGCGTCGTAGCGCAACCACGCGTGCAGGGACAGAGCCGGTGTCATCCGCGGCATCGTAAAGAGAAGGCAGCCGCGGGCCCGGGAGCCGCAGACGGCCCGGGCCCACCGGCCCCCGGCAGGATTCTCCTCGCGGACACGAGCCACGTCAACAGGCTGGCAACAATCGGCGCCCGCAGACTCGACCGCTAGCATCGACGGGTGACCGCTGTGGAGTCGCTCGAATACCTTGCATCTCTGAACGAGCCGCAGCGTGAGGCCGTTCTCCACACCGAAGGGCCACTCCTCGTGATCGCGGGCGCAGGCTCTGGCAAGACCCGTGTTCTCACGCATCGGGTCGCGCATCTCGTGCGCGCGTGCGGCGTGAGACCGAACGAGATTTTGGCGATCACGTTCACGAACAAGGCCGCGGGCGAGATGCGCGAGCGGCTGGAGCAGATGCTCGGCCGCACGGTTCGCGCGATCTGGATCCTGACGTTCCACTCGGCTTGCGGGCGGATCCTGCGGGCGGAGGCGGAACGGCTCGGCTACCGCTCCAACTTCACGATCTACGACCAGGCCGATCAGCTCCGCGTCGTCAAGGCGTGTCTTGCGGAGCTCGGTCGTGACCCGAAGCGCTTCACGCCGCGCGGCATCCACACCCAAATCTCGAACGCGAAGAACCAGCTGCTCAGCCCGGACGCGTACATGGCACGCGTGTCGTCGTTCTACGATCAGACCGTCGCCGAGGTGTACGGGCTGTACCAACGCAAACTGTTCAATTCGAATGCGGTCGACTTCGACGATCTGCTGCTGCTCGTCGTCGAGGTTCTGGAGCGGTTCCCGGACGCGCTCGAGCACTGGCAGAAGGCGTTCCGCTACGTCCTTGTCGACGAATACCAGGACACGAACCACGCCCAGTACCGGCTGCTGCAACTGCTCGCCGCGGAGCACCAGAACGTCTTTGCCGTTGGCGATCCGGACCAGTCGGTCTACTCGTTCCGAGGCGCCGACATCTCGAACATCCTCGACTTCGAGCGCGACTTTCCGGGCGCGCGCACGATCGCGCTCGAACAGAACTACCGCTCGACAAACGCGATTCTCGGTGCGGCGAACTCGCTGATCGAGAACAACCGCGAGCGCAAGCCGAAACGCCTCTTCTCCGAGCTCGGCGAGGGCGATCCGGTGCAGATCGCCGAGGTCGAGGACGAGCACGCCGAGGCGCGCTTCGTCGCCGCCGAGATCGCGCGGCTCGTCGAGGACGGAACGTTGGCCAGCGAGATTGCGATCTTCTATCGCACGAACGCGCAGTCGCGTGTTGTGGAGGACGTGCTTGTGCGCCAGGACGTGCCCTACCAGGTGATCGGCGGGCCGCGCTTCTACGAGCGGACCGAGATCAAGGACGCGGTCGCGTATCTCTCGGTGCTCGACAATCCGGCGGACGCCGTCTCTCTGGGGCGGATTGCGAACCGGCCGCGGCGCGGCATCGGCGACACCTCGCTGCAGCGGCTCGTCACCCATGCCGACACGGTTGGCGGCTCGTTGTGGGAGTCGATCGCCGATCCGGAAGCGGCCGGTGTTGGCACCGCTGCGGTCAAGGCGCTGCGCGGCTTTCGGACAGTGATGGAGTCGCTGATGGTGGCGGCGCAGGAGCTTCCCATCGACGAGCTCGTCGAGGCGATGCTGCAGCGCAGCGGCACGATCGAGGCGTACGAAGCCGAGCGCACGATCGAAGCGCGCGGCCGCATCGAGAACCTGCAGGAGCTCGTCGGCGTTGCGCGCGAGTACCGCGAGCAGTCCGAGGATCCGTCGCTGTCGGAGTTCCTGCAGTCGATCTCGCTCGTCTCCGACCAGGACGGGATCGAGGACGACCGCGGCATGGTCACGCTGATGACGCTCCACAACGCGAAAGGGCTCGAGTTCCGCGCTGTCTTCATGGTCGGCATGGAGGAGGGGATCTTCCCGCACTCCCGCTCGATCGAAGAACAGGGAATCGAAGAGGAGCGGCGCCTCGCCTACGTGGGCATGACGCGCGCGATGAAGCGGCTGACTCTGACGCACGCGATGGCGCGCTCGCTGTACGGGCGGCGCGAGTACAACCTCGGTTCTCGCTTTCTCGACGAGCTGCCGGAGGGCGTCGTGCGGGAGCGGCTGCGACCTTCGTCCTGGTCGTCGTACGCCTCGCCGCGGCTAGCGACACCGACGCGCGAGACGCAAGACATGCCGTCGTTGCAGACCGGTGACAATGTGCGGCACGGCTCGCTCGGCGAGGGCGTCGTGACGAGGATGGAGCCGGGCGGCGTCGTCACTGTGCGCTTCGCGAACGACGGCACCGAGCGGAAACTGATGCTCGAGTACGCGCCGCTCGAGAAGATTGCATGACGATCGCCACGTGACCGATTACGGCGACAACATCTGGGCCGATCTCGGCGAGATCGGGGACGGTGTGCGTGGAAGTCGGCTGCGTCGAACCCCGGGCAGGCCGCTTGCGGCTGCGGTGTGGGAACTCGACCCTAGTTCGAGCGGCGTGCCGTACCACTTCCACCACGGCACGGAAGAGCCGCTGCTCGTCCTGAAAGGACGACCTGTGCTGCGGATGCCCGATGGCGAGAGGACGCTAGAGGAGGCGGAAGTCGTGCACTTTCCGCCGGGTTCGACTGGTGCGCACGCGCTCTCCAACCCGACTGACGAGAGCGTTCGCTACGTGATGGTCGGAGCCCACGCGTCCCCCGACATCGTCGAATACCCTGACGAAGGTACCGTTTGCGGGCGTGATGCATGCGCCGGCGTGACTGTCGTCGGCGTCCTGCCATCGCATCGTCGCCGCGGTCTGCTCACGCGGATGATGACCGCGCAGTTGCGCGACGTGCGCGAACGCGGCGTGTCAATTGCGACACTGTGGGCGTCGGAGGAGACGATCTACGGGCGCTACGGCTACGGGCTCTCGTCGCTCGGTCTGCTGCCCACCGCGAAGCGCCAAACGTCGCAGCTGCGGAGCGACTTGCCCTCGCGTGAGGGCGCAATTCGGATGCTCGACCACGACGACGCGCTTCGGCTGCTGCCGCCGCTGTACGAGAAGATCGCGCGTCGAACCGTTGGTTTCCTCGCCCGCCCACGCGACTGGTGGGAGCTGCGCACGCTCGACGACCGCGAAGAGCGGCGACGTGGGGCGGGGTCGCTGAATGTCATCGTGCACGACGCATTTGGCGTCGACGCGCGGGCAACGCGGGAGATCTGGCGCTTCCTGCTCGAGATCGACTGGGTCGATGAGGTCGAGACCCGGGAGTTGCCGCTCGACCACCCGCTCATCCTGCTCACGGCCCGGGTCAACGAGTTGCGCGGCAGGCTGCGAGACGGGCTCTGGCTGCGGCTCGCCGATGTCGGCGCTGCGCTCGCGGCACGCTCGTACGCGAGTGAGGGGCGCGCGGCAATTGAGGTCACGAGCGATCCGCTGTTCCCGGAGAACGCCGACACGTGGACGATCGAAGGCGGTCTCGCGCGTCGCTCGCGGCGGCGCCCCGCCGTGCGCGTTGATCTCCAGGCGCTCGCCTCGGCGTTCCTCGGCGGCTTCTTGTTCCGTCAGATCGCCGCGGCTGAGCGCGCGGAAGGGACGGTACGCGGCGGGCTCGCCCGGGCCGACGCGCTGTTCGCCACGCCCGCGCTGCCCTGGTGCCCGGAAATCTTCTGAGGCGGCTGCGGCGCGCAGCGCTCGGCCCGCCGGAGCTGCCTCGCCGCTTCCGCGCAGTGTTTCGCGCTCTGGGGCCCAACAGCGTCGCGATCGACTGCGGTGCGAACGTCGGCACCTATACGGCGCTTATGGTCGAGCGCGGCGCAACGGTGTATGCGTTTGAGCCGAATCCGCACGCTTTCGAGATTCTCGCCACGCGCTTTGCCGGGCTCGAGAACGTCCACTGCGCGAATGCCGCCGTCTCGGATCGCGAGGGCCTCGCCTCGCTCTACCTGCACCGAGATGCGAACCAGGATCCACTGCGCTGGTCGACCGGCTCGTCGCTGCTCATGGCGAAGGGGAACGTCTCGGTCGAGAACACGATCGACGTGCAGCTCGTGGATCTCGACGCCTTCATCGACGGTCTTGGCCGGCGCGTGACGCTGCTGAAGCTCGATGTCGAAGGCGTTGAAGTGGCGATCCTGCGCAAGCTCCTCGAGACGGGAACGATCGACCTGCTCGACGTGGTGCTGGTCGAGATGCACGAAGCGCAGATTCCCGATCTACGGCAGGAGACAGCCGAGTTGCGGGCCGAGCTCGCGCGTCGCGGCGCGGCGAACGTCAGGCTTGACTGGGTGTGAGCGCGGGCTGCACCGACGACTGACCTTCGATGTCCCGCATCCCGGGCAGGAACAGCGCTGCCAGAGTGATCGCCCCACCGATGAGCCCAGCGCCGATTAGTGTCGCGCGCGCGCCGAAGAGGCCTGCGACCGGGGCCGTGAGCGCGAACGAGAGGGGCAGTAGCCCGATCGAGATCAGCCAATCGATGCTCGAGACGCGACCGAGCATCGAGGCCGGGACGTGGCGTTGCTTCATCGTCGCCCACACGATCGTGCCAGCGGTCTCGAGTGCGTTGAACACGAGGCACGCGATCATCAGCTGCCAAGCCGCGGTGGCGAGCCCGTAGCCGACGACGGCGAGCGTCGCGATCGTCCACGTGGCGTACATCACGGTCACGTCATGCCGCGGATGACGACGGCGCCCCATCAGCACAGCCGCGCCGATGGCGCCGATTCCTCCGGCGGCGAACACGAGCCCGAATATCGCTGGCGATGCGTGGAGGGTGTTCTTCACCACATACGGGAGCAAGACCTCGGTCGGGCCGAGGAAGACGAGATAGGCGAACGCGGCCGATACGAATGTTCCCCACAGCCAGACGTGCTGCCGCACGAAGCGCAGTCCCTCCGCCATCGCGGCGGTGGCGGCGGCCGCTGGTTCCTCGTGCCAAGGTTGCACATGGCGCCTCATCAGCAGCACCGCGACGCCCGAGACCGCGAACGTTGCGGCATCAACTGCGAACGCGAACCCGGCTCCGACGGCAACGAGGACTCCGCCGATCGCCGGCCCTGCGAGCCGGAACGCGATCGGCCGGACGAACTGATCCAGCGCGTTCGCCGCCGCGAGATCGTCGGCCGGCAGCAAGTCCGGGACGATGGCATCGAACGCCGGCGTGAAGAATGCGGTGCCAACGCCATAAACGCCGACCAGCGCAACCAACTCCCATAGGCGCAGCACGCCCGCGAAGGCGAGGGTGGCGAGCGCACCGACGGCCAGCCCGCGTAGCGCATCCGCCCAGAGCATCACCGAACGGCGGTCGAATCGGTCGCTGACGACGCCGCCGGGAAGCAGGAAAAGGACGGTCGGGATCGTCCCCCCGATGCCCACCAGCGCGAGCGCGTAAGGACTGTTCCAGAGGCTGTAGGCCTCCCACGCCATCGCGACTATAAAGATGCCATCGCCGACGAGCGAGACCGCCATCCCGGCCCAGAGCACGCGAAAGTCGCGGTGTCGGAGTGGGGAGAGGAGGTGAGAGTTGGAGGTGCCGCCGGGCCGGTCAAGCGCCTCGTGGCTATGCAGCATCGTACTTGGGCTTGCCGAGCTGATCCCAACCGTCTTGCGCGCCGGTGACCAGGAATTCCAGCAGATCGCCGTCGGTCATCGGCCGCGCGAAGTGGAAGCCCTGGCCCAGCTCGCAGCCGACATCTCGGAGCCAGAGCGCCTGCTCGGGCTGTTCGATGCCCTCGGCAACGACTTCTAGTGTGAGGTTTTCACCCAGAGCGATGATCGCGGCGGCGAGCGCGTCGTTATTGCGCGACGCGAGGAACGAGCGATCCATCTTCAGGATGTCTACGGGGAACCTGCCGAGGTAGCTGAGCGACGAGTAGCCGGTTCCGAAATCATCCATCGCGAGCCGGACGCCAAGCTCCTTCAGCTCCTGCAGACGACGCACCGCGAGGTCGGTGTCGGCCAGCATCACCGACTCGGTGATCTCGAGGACGAGCGAGTTGGCCGGCAGACCGCTCGCCTCGAGCGCCTGGCTCACGTCTTCGACGATGGTGTCCGACTGCAGCTGTCGCACCGAGAGGTTCACGCTGATCGTGAGCGGCTTGTCAGACTGCGGGAAGCGCTCATGGAAGATCGCGCCGTCGCGGCAGGCGACGTTCAGTACCCAGCGCCCGATCGGGATGATCAGCCCCGTCTCCTCGGCCAGTGGGATGAACTGGCCGGGGAGCATGATCCCGCGTGTCGGATGGTTCCAGCGGAGCAGCGCTTCGACGCCGTAGATGTCGTTCTGATTCAGACGAACCACCGGCTGGTAGTACACCGCTAGCTCGTTGGACTTGACGGCATGGTGAAGATCCGCGCGGAGTTCGAGGCGCTCGAGGACACGCTCGTGCATCGTCGGCTCGAACACCCGGTAGCTGCCCTTGTTGTCGCGTTTCGCCATGTACATCGCGACGTCCGAGTTGCGGAGGAGCTCCTCGGCGTCGGCCGCCGCGGTTCCCGGGCGGGCGAGGCAGATGCCGATGCTGCAACGGGGGAAGACCTGCTTGCCGTCGACTTCGATCTGGCGCTCGACGGCGCGGACGATCCGCACCGCTGCGTCTGCAGCATCCTGGGAGTCGGTGACGCCGTCGAGGAGAACGGCGAACTCGTCGCCTCCGAACCGCGCAACGGTGTCCGTCGGGCGGATCGTGTCGGTGAGGCGCCTGGCGACCTCTTGCAGAACGCTGTCGCCGGCCGGGTGGCCGAGGCTGTCGTTGACGGTCTTGAAGTCGTCGAGGTCGATGAACATCACCGCGACGATCGCGTCGGATCGTTGCGAGCGCGTGAGCGCATGCTGAAGGCGATCCGAGAAGAGCGCGCGGTTCGCGAGGTTCGTGACCGGATCGTGGAATGCCTGGTGCGCGAGCTGGTTTTCGAATGCCTTGCGCTCGCTGATGTCACGGGCGTTGAGCACGATCCCCTGCACGTGCTCATCGTGGAGCAGGTCGGTGTGCTGAACCTCGAACTGCAGCCAGCGGCCGTCCCGATGCTTGAGCGAGCACTCGATCGTGTGCGCCTCCAGGTTGCCCTGACCGATCCCGGAGAGGACTTGTGCCAGCCGCGGCGCGTCGGTCGAGCTCAGGAGATTGTCGAAATGCGTGCTCTCGATCTCCTGTGTGGTGTAGCCGAGAACGCGTTCGATCGACGGACTCTGGTACTTGACGACGCCATCGGCGTCGAGCACCGTGATCAGGTCGCTCGAATGCGCGACAAGCGAGCGGAACCGCGCCTCGCTGCTGCGGCGGTGAAGATCCTCGGCAAGCGTTGCGCCGTCGACCGCAAGAGAGATCTGGGCAGCAAGCGCTTCGAGCGAACCGATTTGCTCACCGGGGATCGGCACGGGTGAGCAGATCACGAGCTGACCTCGCGTCTCCTCCCGGCGGCTCAGCGGCAGCACGAGCACCGAGTCGCCGGCCCGCAGACGGAGGTCGTCACGCACGGCGGTCGGGACATCGTTGAGCGCGGTCGGAGTGCTCGTCGCCGCTGAGTGCGACAGCCAGTCCTTCGTATAGCGCATGAGACCCCAGCTGCTGTTCGCGTCGGTCGAGGCGACCACGAGCGCATCCTCATCTGGCGTCTGGGTGAGTCGCACCTCGACTTCGAACTCGACGAGATCGCGGATCGCGAAGATCGACGCTGCGTGCACCTGATCGCGCCCCGCGGCGGCCACCAGTTCGACGCCGGCATGGCGGAGGGCGAGCTCACGTGATGCGGCGCGTTCCTTCTGGCGCACGAGACCGGCCATGCGCGCGACGACGAGCAGGAACAGCAGCGCGGCAGCGACGATCAGGACGAGTTCGTCGTGGTTGTGGAACGCCTGGACGAAGCGGATGGTCGGGGCGATTAGGCACGCACCGCCGAGGAGCCCGAGCCGGAGCGGCGTGAGTCGCGCGCCCGTGGTCGCGGGAGGACGCTCGAGCTCCCGCATCGACGGGTGCAGGGCCGCCGAGCCCCAGAGGATGTAAAAGGCGATCCAGCCGGCGTCGTAGATCAGCTGGTGGTTGTACGTGTTCTTCAGCAGCGCGTAGTCGTACGCCGAGTCGGTTGCCAGGAGGCAGACGATGCTTCCAGCCAACAGGTAGAAGGCTGGAACACGTCGTCCCACGTCGACAGCGAGCCTGATCGCAGCGGCAAGCAGGAGGATGTCACCGAGGGGATACGCCGCCGAAACTCCCTTCGCCAGAGCCGACAGTCCCGAGAGATGGACGTTCGGAGCGACGATGAACACCCACGACAGCAGACCTACGCCGATCGTGAGGATCATGGAGTCGATCAGCGCGGAGCGATCGCGATGGGGGTTGCGGCGGTGGATGAGCAGGACGAGCCCCGCCATGAGGACCGGGTACACCGTCAGGTAGGCGGCGTCGCCGAGCGACGGGAATGGCACGTCCGCGCCGAAAAGCTTCGGGTAGCTGTAGGTGTACAGGTCGCCGGCGAAGAAGAGGAACAAGCCGATGGCGAACAGCCACCAGGCGCCGACAGCCTTTGGGCGGTGAATACGAATGCCGATCGCGACCGCGATCGGCGCCGAGAGGCCAAGGACGTTGATCAGCGGGCCGTTGCCGGACAACGGCGGCGCGAAGAGGTAGATCACGGTGAGAGTGCTCGTGATGCCGGCGTACCACTTCCAGGCATGAGCACGCCAGGTGCCGGCGATCTCGTCCGCCTGGGCATCGGGCGCAGTCTGCGACGTAGCGGTGAGTGCAACTTGCGTCACGCAGCGCGCTCCGCGTTCCGCGCCGGCTGGAAATCAAACCGGTCGACGACCTTGCCGAGCACGTCGACGAGCTGATCGACTTCGGCCTGCGTGTTGGCACTGGTTAGCTGGATCCGGAAACCGACCTCGGCCTTGGGCACGAGCGGGTACGCGGCGAGCGTCACGTAGATGCCCTCCGCGAACAGGAAGCGGCCGACCTCGTCGATGTCCTCGTGGCGCGCCAGCGGAACCTCGATCAGCGGCAGCCCCGAGCGGTTCGGCGTGTGCACACCGAGCCGGTCCAGGCATCCGAGCACCTGCGAGGTTTTCCGCCAGAGGTCGGTGCGCAGCGCTTCTCCGCGTTCCTCGTTGACATCGAAGCCGGCGAGAACGGTCGCGAGCGACGCGATCGGTGACGGGCCGGAGTAGAGAGTAGGGCGGCGCGGCGGTCTTCAGCAGGCGCTTGAGCTCGGTCGGGCAGGCGATGAACGCGGCGAGCGACGAGTACGACTTGGAGAAGCCGCCGACGAGCACGATTTGGTCGTACGACTCGCCGACGTGGCGCACGATGCTGTTCCCGCGCAGGCCGTACGGGTTCGGCTCCTTGGCGGAACGCTCACCGATGACACCGAAGCCGTGTGCGTCGTCCACGTAGAGGAGAGCGTCGTAGCGGCGCGCGACCTCCGCGAGCCCAGGCACGTCGGCGATGTTGCCGGTCATGCTGTTGACGCCGTCGATGCAGATCAGGCGCTGCCGCGAGCGGTCGGCGGCGAGTAGGCGTTCGAGGCCGGCGACGTCGTCGGTGCGGAACTTGACGAGCTTGGCGCCGTGCGCTTTCGCGAGCTGGCAGCCGTCGTAGATCGTCTTATGCGCGCGGTTCTCGATGAAGATCGTGCCGTTGCCGGCGAGGATCGGGATCACCGACATGTGGATCAGCGTGATCGTCGGGAGGATGAGCGTGTCTTCGCAGCCGAGGAGCTCGGTCAGGCGATCCTCGATGCGTTCGTAGAGGACAGGGCTGCCGAGCAGCCGCGACCAGCTCGGATGCGTGCCCCACTGGCGGATGTACTCCGGGATCGCGGCGATGATCGTCGGATCCAGATCGAAGCCGAGGTAGTTGCACGACGCGAAGTCGGCGAGCCACTTGTCGCCGATCCGGATCATCCGGCCGTCGATCTCGTCGATGACCGCATCGGTCATCGGGTGCGTGCGTTCGAGCTCCGCGAGATCGTGGCAAGCCGCGAGCCAGCGGTCGATCCACGCCGCCGGGTGATTCGCGACAGACTCGACCGGCTTGACCGGTCGACGGACACCACGGTGCGCGCTCATGGGTGCAGGCATCGTCCTGTATGGGCTGGAGCATTAGCCTTGCGGGCCGGCTCCAAACCGAGCAGCGTCGGGCCCAGGCGGGTCGAGGAGCGTGGTTGACGATTGGGGAACATTGAGGAGTCCATCGGGGCCGTGGGTCGAAGTGCCATCCCCGTCCAACTCGTTCGTCATGCGCGCAGTGCGTCTCTCCTGGGTCTCTCCCGCGCGCCCACCCAGCCCGCAGGAGCCCCAGACGCATCAAACTCGCATCGGCGCACGACTCATGCCCCAGAAAGGGCATACGGCGAACTCAGCTGGCGGATGGCGTCCAGTCGCCGCGAGGTGGCGGGCGAGAAGGTTAGGCGATGAGCTCGCGGCGGATCGCCAGCGCGACGGCCCGTGTCCGCGAGCGGGCGCCGAGCTTTGCAATCGCACGGCGCACGTGCGTGCGCACGGTCTCGGACGAGACGAACAGCTGATTGCCGATCTCCTGGTTCGTGAAGCCTTCGGAGACGAGGCGCAGAACCTCGCGCTCGCGCGCGGTCAGCTCGGGTGTCCCGCTAGAGCGCCGCATCGAGAGACCGGCGCCGAGCAGCGCAGCGATGTAGACGCTACCGTCTGCGACCACCTCGACTGCTCGCACGAGGTCGGGAAGCGGGACTCCCTTGAGTACGAGCCCGCGCGTACCGGCGTCGAGTGCCTCGTCAACCGTTGCCGTTGCCGCGTGCCCGTAATAGTCGATTGTCGCGGTGTCGGGAGAGGTCTTGCGCACACGCTTGATGGCTTCGATACCACCGACGCCAGGCATCTTGAGCTCGATGAGGGCGATATCCGGCTTCAGCCGCGCGATTTTCGCGAACGCGTCGTCGGATTCGGTCGCGTCGTCGACCATCGTGACACCGTGCGCCGTGAGGTAGCGCGATACCGAATCGATCACGGCAGGGTGATCGTCGGCGATCAGGCAGGTGATTCCGGACTTCACGGCTCTACCCTCGCTTAGGAGAGGACGCGCGCGATCTCGGAGGAGGATCTTGGAGCGTGGAGCCACGCCGCAGTAACAGACACCCTGTGTCTCCAGATTAGAGATCTGCACCTTCTAGCCACGGGCCAAACCGGTCAGGCAGTCATCCCGCTCGCGCTGCTCACGTGCGCTGCCGCTGATAACTCGCAAGTCCGGAGAACGCATCTGCCTTGGAGACGACGTGGCGATCACCGTCCTCGACGTCTCCGGGACATCCAGAGGGACGTCGGAGCGAGGCCGCCGAGGGCATCACCCTTCAGTTTGCTGGCCGCCTCTGAGCTGCCCTTTGCCGTTCTACGACAGGCGTGCGATGTGCCCGATCGTCACCAGCTGCCGCGCGAGCTCGGTTGCGCGATCGAGCGCGTTGTCGATCCGCGCGACGGCCTCGTTCAGTCCCAAGCCAGAGTCGATTCCGAGCAGGCTCACTTCGGCGCGGAGAACGGTGAGGACGTTGTCGAACTCGTGCGCCACCGTGTCGGTGAGCTCGCCCACGAGCTCGGGGCGGTGGTGGAGAAGCTGGTGCCTTCCGGAGTGCGTGTCGTCCGCCGCTCGCACGAGCGCGCTCTCGAGCTGGATCTCGGCCCCGTTCTTGCATCGCGCGACGCGGAGATCGCCGCTCGGCTGGAAGGTCGGCAGGATCACCGCCTCGACGGGGAGGCCGATGAAATCCCTTCGGGCGTAGCCGAGCAGGTGCTCGAGTCCGCGATCCACGAGAACGATGTGTCCGCCGGAGTCGACGACGAAGATCCCGTCTGGCGCGGCTTCGGCCACGTTGTGTGGGTTCTACAACCACGATCGCTCGGCGTCGCATGCTTCACTGCCGGGGTTGGCCAGGTGACTGGCTCGGCGTCGAGCTCGTCTTGCTACGGCTGTTCAGCCTGCGAGCACGCCGCGCTGCTCGACCAGCGCGATCACGAGGTCGGCAGCATCCTCAGGCGAAAGAGTGTTGGTGTCGAGGCGCAGCTCTGGGCGGTCGGGCGGCTCGTAGGGGGAGTCGATCCCGGTGAAGTTCGCCAGTTCGCCGCGACGCGCCTTCAGATAAAGACCCTTGGGATCTCGCTGCTCGGCCAAGGCAAGTGGCGCGTCGACGAAGACCTCGAAGAACTCGTTTTTCTCAACTAGGTGGCGGGCCATCTCCCGTTCGCTCGCGAACGGCGAGATAAACGCGACGATCACGATCAAACCGGCATCGACCATCAGCTTCGCCACTTCCGCGACACGGCGGATGTTCTCGACTCGGTCAGCGTCGGCGAAGCCGAGATCCTTGTTGAGGCCGTGACGGACGTTGTCGCCGTCGAGCAGGTAGGTGTGGTTGCCGCGCGCTTGGAGCTTGCGCTCGACGAGGTTCGCGATGGTCGACTTCCCTGCGCCGCTGAGACCGGTGAGCCAGAGGACACATGGCCGCTGGTGCTTGGCGACTGCACGCGTTCGCTTGTCGATCTCGAGTTCTTGCCACTGGATGTTGCTCGAGCGATGGAGGGCGAACCGGAGTAGGCCGGCGCCGACCGTCTCGTAGGTCAGGCGATCGACCAGGATGAAGCTGCCGGTGTAGCGGTTCTCCGTGTACGGATCGAACGCGATTGGCTGCGAGAGCTCGATCGCGCAGACACCCACCTCGTTCACGTCGAGCTGCCTCGCCGGGACATGCTCGAGGGTCTCGAGGTTCACCCTGTACTTCAGCGGGGTGATGGTCGCGTCGACGACGCTCGCTCCGGCCCGCAACACGTACGTTCGGCCCTGCAGCATCGGCTCGTCGCCCAGCCAGAAGACCATCGCTTCGAATCGATCGGCGACCTCCGGCGCCGCGCCGACCGACGCGATCACGGCGCCACGCGCCACTGCCACATCGTCGGCGAGGGTCAGCAGCACCGCCTGCCCGCTCTCCGCAACGTCGAGATCGTTGCCAGAGCTCACGATTCTTGCAATGGACGATTTGACGCCGGAGGGATAGATGCCGACGTGGTCGCCGGGCCGAACAACGCCGCTCACTACGGTGCCAGCGAAGCCGCGGAAGGTGTCATCGGGTCGGCTTACCCACTGCATCGGCAATCGGAACTCAGACCGCGTCTCTGCTCGATCGATCTCGACCGTCTCCAGATACTCGACCAAGGTCGGCCCGCTGTACCAAGCCGTCGCGTTGCTGCGCTCGACGACGTTGTCACCTCGCAGGCCCGAGACAGGGATGCACACGACGTTCTCGAGCCCCAGCTCCGTCGCCACAGTGCTGTAGGCGCGTTCCAGGTCGCGAAAGACGTGCTCCGAGAAGTCGACGAGGTCCAGCTTGGTCACCGCGATCACGGCATGGCGAATGCCGAGTACGGCAGCGAGGAAGGCGTGCCGCTGCGTCCGACTGAGCGCGCCGTTCGTCGCGTCGATCACGATGAGGGCGCAGTCGGCCGTGGAGGCGCCACTGACCAGATTGCGTGTGCGGTGCTCGTGTTCGCTGGTGTCGGCGACGACGAGCATGCGCCGCGGCGTCGAGTCGGGAAGGGCGCCCGACCCGCGCGGCAGGCTGCCGATCAATGTGCTCGTCCCATCGCCCGCGCTGCCGCAGGCGATGACGCGCACGACGCTCTTCGCGTCGCGCTCGTTCAGGTACGTCGCAACGCCGGCGCCCTGCGGGATTGAGGGGAATGTCTCGCCGATGATCTCGGGCAACGTCGTTCCATTGCTCTGGACTGCGCCGAGGAGGGGGTAGCCGCCGACGGCTGGAAACCGCACGTTCTTGGTGATCGGTTCCTCCCCGCGTGCGAGCACCAGCCGGTCATCGTCGACGAGGACAAGCGTCCCGTCTCGCTCGACGACCGGACGCTCTCTTGCGAAATAGAGCGGAGCGAGTGGAATCTGCTCGCGGTAGACGTAATGCCACACATCGAGCTCGATCCAGCTCGCAAGCGGAAAGACGCAGATCGATTCGCCCGCGTGCTTCAGCCCATTGTGCAGCCGCCACAGATCGGGTTGCTGGCGCGCCGGATCGAAACGAAGGTCCGGCGATCGCGGCTCGTCACGGCGGGCGCCGCTGATGGCCACGTCGAAGCCGTGCGTAGCGAGCGCCTGCTCCAGCGCCGCAGTCGGGCAGACGAGCAGGTCGATGTCGGGCTGTTCCGCGAGCTCGCGCCAGTAGGCGTCCAACTCTCGGAACGTCCAAAGCGACTCGGCGTGAAGGAGAGGGAAAGGCAGCGCTCCCGGGTAGAACGCCTTCCGCGCGAGGTGAACGAGGATGGAGCTTTCCTTCCCGATCGAGTGGAGCAGCACTGGGCTCTCCGCCTGCGCGACCGCGTCTCGCAGAACATCAATCGCTTCGGCTTCCAGCCGATCGAGGTAAGAGAGCGGGCGACGGGGCACGGGTCAGGATCGTATCGAGCGGTCGGTACCGCACCTTGAGGCTTGATGCATCCGCGAGCATCACCGATGCTGTTAGGTGGTGAGCGCCAAAGTCAGATCCCTGGTGTTGATCGTCGTTTTCTCAACCCTTGCTGTCGGCTGCGGATCCAAGGCGACGCCGACGACCAGCCCTGACCGGTCCAACTGCCTGACCGTCCCTGCGGCGACTGTCTCCCTGCTCGAGGCTGGGTTGAGGACGGACAAAGGGCGCCTAGCGCTTGGCGACTCGCGGGCCGTGAAGGTCGCCGCGGCTGTGTACTACGTCTCTGCGCTCGTGCAAGGCCCGGGTCTCTCTGGTGCCGATGTCGCGACGTGGTCGACCGACTCGATTGCTCACCCAGCATCTGTGCTCCCCGTGGACACTGTCACGAAGGAGTTCTCCGCTGCGACGGCGCCTGCGCCGGGCGTGAGCGACGTCAAGGCCGCCCAGGCCGCGCGGAACTGCGTCGGCCAGGCACAAGACGGTGGAGTTTTTCACTGACGAACCGCGCGCCGGGATCAGCGCAGTAGGAGAAACGCGGCATCCGACGGGCACGCGCGATCGGCCGCTGCTTCCCGTTCGGCTATCTCGTCGAGCGTGTCCGCGACACTGCCGGTGGGCTGGCGACCCGCGCCGATCGCAAGCGATGCCTGCATCAAGAGCGGCGCCATGTGCGACCAGCGCTTCGCCAGCGGTTGGACGTGCGTCTCCAGCCACTCGACGTGGGCTTCGCCGGGTTGCGCTGCTGCGAGGTGCGCGAGAAACCCTCGATGCCGCGCGATCGACCAGATGTCGTCGACCTGGCGGTACGCGTCCGCCTGAGCACCGTGGTCGCGGAAATGCTGCGCGAGCCGACTAACTGCAGCCGGGCCGGTCGCGCCAACGGCTTCTCGAATCTCTGCGTCAGCCCGCTCGAACCACTGAAAGCGCCGGCGCTCGAGCGGCCGGGCATCGTCGCCCAACGCGAATGACTCCCGCAGCCGGACGACCTCATCGTCGCCGGGGTGGGCCACAGCCAGGCTCGCGAGCGTTGTCGGGTTGATCGGCTGCAGGGTCGCCTCCTGGCGGCCGAGATCATTGCGACACGCGAACGGGTCGACTGCGACCGGCGCAGACGGCGATCCTCTGAGCACGAACCAGTGAGGGACGTGGCGGCGACCGGCTGCGACGTGCCACGGCAGCGCGAAACCATCGCCGCTGACGATGACCCGTCCGTGACGGGCGAGCTCCTCCAGAATCGCGTTGACTCCTTCGCCAGAGTCGTCGGCACCCCGGCGCGCGAGACCCAGCGCTGCGCGCAGGCCAGAGGGAAAGTGGACGAACCCGAAGAGCCCTTCGTCCTCATCGACCAGCGTGAGGGAAAGTCCCGAGTTGACGATGCCGGCCCATGCGGGGAACTCGAAAGCAGCCCACGCTGCGAGCGCCGCGCTGTAACACGTGTAGGTGTCGCTGTGGGCTAGCAGCGACTGCCAGCGTGGGTCCTCAGCCGTCATCGCGGCGAGCGGGTTCATAGTTCCTCGGCCTCTAGAATCGTGAGCCCGGACGGGAAGTCGTCGCCTTCGAGACGTGCAATCAGCCGGCCCGCGATCGCCTCGGGTGCGGTGGCGCCGATCCGCATGCTCGGAGAGTTGGTCATCGCCGTCGCCAGCTTCGGCAGCCGAACGACAACGCTGCGCACTCCAGGGGCCGCGGCTACTGCCCAACTCGCCAAATACTCGAGCGCGCCTTTGGCCGCGACGTAGTGCGGCCAGTCACGAGGTGGGGCGGTGACCGCGGACGAGGAGCAGAAAAGAATGAAGCCCTGGTCGTCGAGGAGCGGCATGAGAGCCCCGAGAGGGACGGCAACCAGTCGGATGCTGGCGGCCACGTACTCGCTCAGTGGCAAAGCGGACTCCGCGGTCAGTCCCATGGCTAAAGGCGGCAGCGCCGCTGCGAGCACGATCCCCCGCAACGGCAAGCCTCGTTCGACGATCGCCTCTCGAAGTGGCGTGAGCTGGCCGGGATCTTGCGCGTCGGCGCGATGGAGGATCAGCCGCTCCTCGTGTGCTCCGACATTCGCCGCACCGAGGACTCCGGCGGTCGTGGAGTAGACCGCATGCGTTTCGTGGCCGCCGCCGAGTAGGGCGAGGGTCGCCGCAGCCCCGAAACCACGGCTGCCGCCGATCACGACGACGGAGCGACCCGATGCAGGGCGCGGGGTTGCGGGCAGGAGCGCCGCAGCATCGAGCTCCGGGAGCTGTCGACGCCGGAAACACTCGATCACGGCTGCGACCGTCGCGCCCGATCGCGTCTCGAGGCGGCCGTCGGCGACGAGTCGCTCGGTTCGCGGGTCGTGCTCGCGAGCGCGGAGGGAATAGCCGCCAGCCCCGTCCTTGGGATCGCGCTCGAGCAGCGAGAGCTTTGCCGCGGCGAAGACCCCATGGAGCCCGGGTACTTCCATTCCGACGATGTAGCTCGCCCAGCCCAGAGCCTCCACCAGCGCCGGGTCGAGCGCTCCGGCATTGCGATGGCGCGCGATCTCGGCGAAGGCTGGCTTTGACCCGTAGGCGCCCTCGACCTGATCGCCCACAGCGGGTTCGTCCGCTAGCTCCGGGGCAAACGGCTCGACCCGCATTGGACGTCGGGAAATCGGATCGGAAGGGCGAGAATCCACCCCAGGAAGCACGCCGGGCCGGGCGACAACGCGCGTCAGTAACTTGCCACGGCCGGACAGGCGCACCTCCCACGCGTTCGCCTTGTCGCTGTACCGCGTCTCCGCCGTGACGGGCTCCCCGACCAGAACCGCTCCTCCAAAGGTGAGCTCGAGCCCGCGCACTTCGGTGAGGACATCGTTCGGTAGGCAGCCGAGCGCGCCGAGCGTGAGCAGCGACCCGTGGACGACGCACCTGCCAAAGGGCGTTCCGCGCGCAAAGTCCGCATCGATATGCAGAGGATTCCAATCACCGCTTGCATCGGCGAAGGCGAGAAGGTCGTCTTCCGAGAACCTCAGCTGGTGCGTCTGCGAGGCAGCGCTATGAAGCGGCAAGCTGTTCACGCACGAGCCGCTTGAGCGAGCCGGCCGTCGGCTCGTCGAGAAGTGCCGCGTCAGGCAGGCGGATGGCGAATCGCGTCTCGAGTGCGTGGATGAGCCGCACGTGTGAGAGCGAGTCCCAGCCCTCCACCGTGCCGGACCCGTCGTCGTCGCCGATCGCGAGATCCCAGCCGAGGATGTCTTCGAGCACCTCGTCGAAAATCCGATCGAAGTCCTGCGCAACGCTCATCGCACATCCTCGATGTAGTCGCTTTGTAGCTGCCCGTGCATCGTCAGATCGTAGTCCCAGACACCGTCTTGACCAGTGGCCGGCTCGAAGCCGAGTCGCGGGAGGAGATCGGCGACAAGCGTGTTCCTCGGGCCCTCGACGTAGGAGCCGCGCAGCCGCTTGTACCCCATGCCGAGAGCGATGCCAGAAACATGCGAGAGAAGATGCGTCTCGGCGGTGCGGCCGATCACGCGACAGCTGAGCAGGAGCGTGTCGAGCAACAACACGGTCGGGGTCTCGGGCGAAGGAACCGCGAGGACGAGTCCGACGATCCCGTGTTGAGCGAATCGGTCTTCGAGCGCGAGCGTCTTGCAGATCGTCGACGGTCCCGCCACGAGCGAGCGCACCTCGTCCACGGTGCGTCGTACCAGCGTGAGGTTAAACTGGTTGGTTTTCTGCGTGAGCTGAGCAGCCCGTTCCAGCGAGCCTTCGTTGATGTCTTCGACGCGAGCTCGCATCTCGAGTGAGCGCCAGAAGTCCTCGAGCGATGCCGCCCCGGTTCGCAAGGTCTCAGCCGAAGCGCGCCCTTGGTAGGAGCTCCGTCGCGCGACATCGTCAATCGTCAGGCTCGGTAGCTCGAAGCGAAGACTCGCGGCGACCGTGCGAATGAGCTCGGAAGACGGAACGTCGAGCACCAGCGTGTCGACGGCCGGCAGCGCTGCGGCGACCTCTGCGCACTCGGCAGGGTTGTCGTCTGCGAAGACGAGTGCGTCGAGACCAAGACCGAGCTTCTGGGCGATTTCGACCAGCTGCTCTGGCTTCCGGCGCCAATCTGCGACGAACGCCGAGAAGTCGTCCAGCCGAAGTCGCATCTTCGGGTTCTCCTGGAACGGGGCGCGCGCCGCTTCGGCGTCGTTCTTCGATGCGACCGCGAGGAGCATCCCGCGGCGGCCGAGATCGCGAAGGTACTCCTGGAAGGCTGCGTATGCCTCGCCCTCCGGGCCGTCGCCGACGGCGACGCCTTGGGGCCCTTCCTCGCCGACAAGGCCTCCCCAGAGCGTGTTGTCGAGATCGAGCACAAGACAGCGTGCGCTGAGGCCGACGTCGCCCGCGAGCACCGCAGCCGTCTCGCGCGCGAGCAACCGCAGGGCGGCGTACGAGAACGGCTGGCGCATCGCATGCCAAAGGCGTGGATCGAACCATCGCTGCTTGCCGATCCGCGCTGCGAGGCGCTCGCAGTCGACGAGCAGTACCGACGATCCGGCGGCTGCCCCGAGCCTGGCATTCAGCTCGCGGACGAGCGAGGCCCTGCTTCCGGCTAGCCTCAGCTCGAGGTGGCCCAGTGGCGACTCGTCCGGAACGACGAACGAGTGCTGGACGACGCGAGCGCCGAAGGTCGTGGCGATCCCGTCCCACAGTTGTTGCCAGCGGCTGAGCTCCAGGTCGAGCAGCTGTGCTCCATCTTCTGCGAGCTGGGGGAAGTCCAGATCGAACGCCGTCGGGGCAATCAGGACGTGCGTGGGCTCGAACGCGGCCAGACCGCTGCTCGGATCGAGGACTTCCTGCTCGAGCTGGCCGAAGGGCGCCGCGTAGAGCGTCGCGTCGATGCGTAGCGCCTGGCACGCGAGCTGCAGATGCGACGTTAGCTCCGCGCCCTCGTACGAGCAAAGGATGGCCAGGCGGATTTGACGCTCCGAGGGAGGCGCCCAGCCGGCTGCAGCACCATTTCGCACGAGCGTCCGAGCGAGCTCCCAGGCATCGGCGTCGCCGTCACCGACGAGCAGCGGCCGCAGCAGTCGCCAGGCTTCCTCGTGGCGACGCTCGCCGGCCAGCGCACGAACAGTGGTGCGCAAAGCGGTTCCGTCTGCAGTTGCTGTCTCGTGCAAGCCCTCTCCTCAAGCCGATCCATAAGGCTTGCACAAAGTCGACTTTGACGGTCCAGGTCGACTACCCAGTGCAATCCGGCGAAACCACAATACGATCTGAGCATGGGCGACGCTCACGCCACCTCGCCGCTCGAGTCTGCCGTCGCGCAGATCTGGCGCGACATCCTGAAGCTCGACGAGGTCGGCCCCGACGACGACTTCTTCACGCTCGGGGGAGATTCGCTGCAGGCGATCGAGATGCTCGCCGCAGTCGACGAGGTGCTCATGGCGCCGATCGACTTCCCCGATTTCATCGACGCGCCGACCGTCTCGGGCGTGTTGGCTTCAATTGAGGCGTGGCGGCGGCGTCCCTCGGTGACTCCCGTCTCGGCACCTGTCGTCGAGTCGACTGGCCCACCGCCGTGCACGTTCGCGCAGGAGCGGCTCTGGTTCCTTGATCAGCTGGCTGGGCCAACGGGCGCCTACAACATGCCGCTCGGCACCCGGATTCGCGGTGCGCTCGACGCGGATGCGCTCGAGCGAGCCATCAGAGAAGTAGTGCGGAGGCACAACGCGCTTCGCACGACGTTCGCCGCCGAGGAAGGCAGCCCGTTCCAGGTGGTGTCGGACGAGCCCCGGTTCGACTTCGAGCATCGTAATGTCAGCGACGATGCCGATCCAGAGACGGCTGCGCAGGAAGCCGTCGATGTCGTGGTCTCGACGCCGTTCGATCTCGAGCGCGGCCCGCTCGTTCGCGGGTTGCTCGTGCGGCTCGCCGCGTCGGATCACGTGCTCGAGCTCGTCTTCGACCACGCCATCTGCGACGGCTGGTCGCACGCGGTCATCCTCGACGATCTGGCGAAGCTGTACGAGGGCTTCCGCGACAGCAAGGATCCGGGGCTGGCCGCGCCCAAGGTGCAGTACGACGACCACGCGCGGCGGGAGCGCGAGCGGTTGACCGACGCCGTCATCGAGGACAAGCTCGTGTACTGGCGCGAGCGACTCGCGGGAATCCCTGCCGCGCTCGAGCTGCCGACAGACCGTCCCCGGCGTCCCCGTCCGAGCTTCGAAGGCGGAACACTTCGCACGCATCTGCCGGAGACCGCGGCAGAGGCGATCCGATCCTTCGCGAGGGCAGAAGGGACGACCCTGTTCGTAACCCTTCTGGCGGCTTACGACGTTCTGCTCCATCGCTACTCCGGACAGGAGACGCTCGTGGTCGGATCCACGTCGGCCGCTCGCGACCGCTCGGAGCTGAAGAACAGTGTCGGACTCTATGCCAGCACCATCGTCTTGCGGGCGGACATCGGTGGCGAGCCGTCCTTTCGCATGCTCGTCTCGCAACTGCGGCAGACGGTTCTCGACGCAGTCGCCCACAGCGATCTGCCGTTCGAGCGGCTCGTCGCTGACCTCACACTCGAGCGTGATCCCAGTCGTCACCCGGTCTTCCAGGTCTTCTTTGCTCACGTTCCCCGGGCGCCGCTCACGATCGAAGGGGCGGAGCCCTTTAACGCGAGTCCGAGTACGGCACGCTTCGATCTCACGGTGTGGGTTGAGGAGAAGATCGAGGGTTTGGACCTCGTGTGGGAGTACAGCAAGGACCTTTTCGACACGACGACGATCGAACGCTACGAGCGACACTTCCTTCTTCTACTCGATGCG
>JANYJX010000078.1 GCA_025358355.1 Actinomycetes bacterium
CGCCGCGTAACACAGGCACCGCCTTCGCCACCGACAACCGGATCGAACTCGTCCCAATCCCAATACCGACCTACGCCAGCTACCTCAACCCGGTCGACTGTCATTTGTCCGCGCTCAGTCAGTTAGTCGTCGATGTAGCGCCCTAGACCGTCCGCGTGTCGCAGTAGTTCGCCGGTAGGAGATCCGCTGCCAGCCCCCTGAGACCGAAACCGCCGAGATGGCGAGAACCGTAGTCTCCGCGCGCGACGCTGGCGACGAGACACGCCGCGGCGACCCTGGAAAATGGACGCTGACGGCGGAGCTCGAGGCGCCGCAATGCCACCTCGCCGCGCCGACGGTACATCTCGCCCCTCCGTGCCGCGTTGCGCGCCGCCTCGGCCTCACGGTCGCCTCCTGCGGCCACTCGGGCTGCGAGCGAGGCGTGGAATTCGGTTGGGCCGCGATCGAAGCCGGCCGCCTCATCGAGCTGCGCGGCCAGCTGCGTGAGGACGCTGGCCCGAAAGAACCCGTAGACGGCGCTCTCGTTCGCGTCGTGCTCGATGCTCCGCCCCACACGGTTCGCGCTCGCCTTGGCGCGATCCGCCGCTCCTTTTGGCGGAGCTGCGTGTCCAGTGACTTGCTCGTCGTGTAGGCGGTACTGCACCAGGGCGTCGGGCAGGATCACGACCTTGCCGATTGCTCCGGCCACGAAGCCGATCCAGAGGTCGTGATGGCTCTCAAACTCGTCGAGGATTCCCGGCAGCCTCGTTTCCAACGCGTCGGCAACGTTCAAAACTCGCCGCGACACCAGCGACGAGCGGCCCGGAAATCTCGTTCTCAGAGGCAGGGAGGTCGGCGTGTAGACGGTCCGGCGCCGTATACGGCGCGGCATGAAGGGGCCGAACCAGTCGCCGGTCGCACCCCGAACGACGGGACGGCCGCGTCGCACCCATTCTCCGAACTGACTGGCATGCACGGCGAGCAGCACTTCGTCGTCGCTCTCGAACTCGCGCGCGGAGACGGCGAGCTTCTCGGGCATCCACACGTCGTCTTGGTCGCTCCACGCAATCAGATCCCCTCGCGACAGGCGAGCGGCGTGCAGGAAATTGCCCGCAAAGCCGAGTCGCTCCGGATTGCGCACGACACGCACGTCGAAGGGTGCGCGTGACGCAAATCGTTCGAGTATCTCAACCGACTCGTCCGAAGACTGGTCGTCGCAAACGACCAACTCGTCCGGGAGGCGGGTCTGGGCGGCGATGCTCGCCAGCTGAGGCTCCAGGAACTTGGCTCCGTTGTAGGTTGCCATCACCACGGAGACTGATACTGCAGCCACTACTGTCATTCCTTCGTCGTTGCCAAAGTGCGACTATAACTTGCCGGCGCAAGCGGGACAGGTGACGCGGCGCGCGAGCAAGCAGCGGATCAACGAACGCAACGCCGCCCTCGACGGCTGGCTCTGGCAAGACAACTATCGACGACAACACGCAGCCCTCGGCCACCAACCCCCAGCCAGCAGAACCAACCTCCTCCGGTCATGCAGCTAGGCGCGCTGCTGCCCGCCTCGCGCCAGCCGTCGGGCTCGGGCTCGCATCGAGTCGATCGCGGTCAACGCGTCCCAAGCCAGCACGAGCGGCAGCGCACTGCGGCGAGGTCCGTTCACGGCCGCCCAGATCCCGTACGACCGAGCGCCGGTCGCGCGCTCGAGCGCGGCGTGTCTCAGGATTCCCTGCTCCCCGAGTTCGAGCGCGAACACCCCGTACCCCGCCCCAGGGTTAAGCGGCCGGTTGATGGCCAGCGCAAACGAGATGTCCCTTCGGCGCTCGCGGACAAAGGCCCTGATCGCCGGCCCGACGATCCCCCAGTCGTGAAACGCGATCACCCCTGCTCCCCCCAGTGCCTCGGCACAGAACCGAGCGTCGTTCAGCACGGCGTCGTTCGTATGCTCGCCGTCTATGAAGCAGCAGCCCGGACGCTGCGGTAGCGCAGCGGGGTCCATCGCTTCGGTCGTGGTCTCGAACGCCGCGAGCTTCCCGAGGTCCGCTCCTGGAACCTGCGACAGGAACTCCAACATCAGCGCGGTCGTGTTCTCCTGATACGTGTACGCACCGCGTGTCTCGTCCGGCGTCTCAGCGGTTCGCGGATCGATCGACATCAGGCACGAGCACCGCGGGTCGGCGACGAGCGCCTGGAGCGAGCCGCCGCGGAATGAGCCAATCTCGAGGTACGCAAACGGGGTCTCGGTTGCGGCCACCGCGGCATGCAGCGCCAGTAACGCGCGCTTGTCGCTACCGAGGGCCTGCATCGGGACAAACGAGAACAGGTCGACGTCGAGCGTCTCGACCCGGTCTGCCATCGCAGTCATGACCGAAACATGGTCTGCCCGTCGGGGGATGGCAAGCTGGGATTGAGATTGTGCGCGCAGGATCTGTCGCGCGTGCCACAGATCGCCGTCCGCCGGCTGGCGTGACCTCTCACCGGTCTCCCACGGCGCGCCGCTGGCGACCTCATTCGCCTTGTCCCGCTGGGGCGAGGACAGCGAGCGAGCGAGTGGTGTCGCCGGCGTCGCAAGCGGCGGCGAGCTGGAGCGCGACGAGAGCGTCGGCGCGCGTACGCAGCAGGTTGTTACGCTCGCCCGGGTCGCGGTTGCGATCGAAGAGCTCGACGCCGATCCAGCGGTCGCCGTCCACGACGACGGCTGGCCTACCGTTGTGCAGGCCCGTCAGCAACGGAGAGACAGCGCGCGCGAGCCACCGCTTCCGGCTCTGCAGCTCGCTCACGATCAACTTGTACGGGTCGTCGACGTACGCGCGGACGCGATGAGTGCGCGCGACCGTCCGGTGCCATATCCGGTTGCGCATGCGTGCGGCCCGGCCCATGTTCTTCCCCGTCAGATTGATGTTGAGTCGGAGCCGGTTGGCGAGGTACAGGTAGCGATCGTCCTCGGCGCGGACGACACGACGAGTCGCCACGCCGTCACCGGCGCGGGCGAGGCTCTGGCCGTCGGGCGCGTCGACGCGGACACCGACGAGATCGAGCAGCGTGGGCACAATGTCCACCGTCCCGATGGTGCGCGAGCGCGCCGCCTCGAGCGTGGCGCGTACGTTCGGCGGAACCGACGACGGCAGGTGCACGACGCATGGGATGCGGAGCACGTCATCGTGCATGCGACCACCATGATGGACGCGTGCAAGCAATGGCTCGAAGCCTTCGCCGTGGTCCGCGATGAACACGATCACCGTGCGGTCGAAGTCAACGACGTCGAGCAGCGCGTCGACGCGCTCGTCGAGCTCGAGCACGCACGCGTCGTAGATGCGGCGGACGACAGGCCGCTGCGCCGGCGTGATGTCGCGCCAGCTCAACACGCCATGGCCGATGTTGAAGTAGCTGGCAGGATCGGCAGGCCCGATGTGCCGCTCGAAATGCGCGCGCGAACCGGGCAAGTGGTAGTCGTGCACGACATTGCTGTGAAGCACGAGGAAGTACGGCTCGCGGTCGGCCGCCCGGGCCTGCAGGATCTCGTGCGAACGCTCCCAGAACTCCGCCGCGTCCTCGACGTAGTGGTACTCGTCGAAGCCGACGTCGAGCCCCGACGTGCGGTCGACGGCCGGGTTGTTCACGACCGCGATGCGCCGGCGGTCCGGGATCACGCCGACGAGGCTGGGGACGGTGAGCGCGTGGTCGTGGGACCAATGTCTGTGCCGCGCCGCGTCGGCGCCCGTAAGCAGGCTCGTCGTCGACGGGAGCGTCCACGGCGCCGATGCGTAGTAGTGCTCGAACCACAGCCAAGACGTGAACCGCTGCCGCAGGCGGAGCGGAGAGCCGTCGGATCGCTCGATGTCTAGAGCGTCACGGCGCAGCGCGTCGGCAACGATCACGAGGACGTCCAGGCTGGCCTCCTCGATTGCAGCGTGCCTCTCCACGCCCGGATGTTACCCGGCTAGAGGCGTCGAGAGATGTGCTCCCGCGGGTACGAGATAGCGCCGAAATGTCCCGACCTGCTCGAACCCCATCCTCGCGATGTTCTTGGCCGCGCCGGGAGAGTTCTGGCAGACCATAACCGTCGCCCCCATTCGTGCCGCACTCTGGAAGGCGGCGCGGGTGCAGAGGTCGTGGAGGCCCCGTTGTGTGGCCCAAGGTTCAGTGGCCCCCCAATAGCCACCGGCGACCATCTCCTCAGCGACGCCTCCACCACCGACTTGCCAAGGATGGATCAGAGCCAGACAAGTAGCGGCAGGCTTCCCGTCGAGATAGGCGAGCGCTGCCGTCACATTCGGTGCCTTGAGTGCGTCGGGGTCGAAGAGAATCCGACGGACGAGATCGAACGCAACTCCCTCAAGTCCCCATGCGTTGGCGTTGATCCGCACAAAGGCTTCGCGGGTTTCGTCATCATCGACGTGAACGAGCTCGACGCCATCCCTAGGTTGCGCAAGATCGGGGGCCCCTCTCCGTGCAAGTTGCGGCAGCCCGTCGGCCTCAAGGATTCTGAGGCGCCTCGTCTGTGCGATCCGCTCTAGAACTGCGTCCTCCCCGACCCTGACCCACATGACGAAGGCACGGTTCCGTTTCGCGAAGAACGCTTCTGCAAATGCGAGAGCCTCCTCCTCAGGCAGCACGCTCTTGAAGCGGATCATCGCGTTTCGATATGGGCTCGGATTCGCGTGTGCGCCTGCAAACAACACCGTGCCTTCGTACTCCTCCAGTTCGCAACCCGGAGCTGTGCGACTCAGGTGCCGCATGAACTCGGTGATGTTGATGTCGGCGACAAGCCGGAGGTCGCTCGAACTCGTGCTCTGATTCCGGCTTGGGGTGGGATGGGCGGACACGAGCTGGTCGACCTAGTTCCCGACAGGCGCGAGTTGCGTCGCCTCGATCATCTCCGCCATCGCGACGAGGAGCTTGCGCTCGCCGGTGTACGGCCGACGCGCGTGCGCGACGATCATGTTGTCGAGCACGATCATGTCCCCTGCCTCCCAAGGCGACTCCGCGCAGAGCTCCTCGTACAGGTCGCCGATCCGGGACACGACCTCGTCCGGAATCGGGGTTCCGTCCCCGAAGTAGACGTTGCGCGGCATGTCTTCCTCCGCGAACAGCTGGCGGAGCGCCGTGCGCGTCTCGTCGTCAAGGCACGACACATGGTGAAGCTGGATCTGGTTGAAGAACAGCTTCTCGCCCGTCCGAGGGTGAATCACGACGGCCGGCGAGACCTGACTAATGCGCAGCCCGCCGTTTGCCGTCCATTCGCAACCCATTCCCGCCTCTGAGCATGTCCGCTCGACCTCGGACTTGTCGGTGGTGCCGAAGAAGTCCTGCCAAGGCACATCGATGCCTTCGGAGAAGTTCCGGACGTACATGAGCCCCTTCTCCGCGAACTCCTTGCGCAGCTCGGGGTCGAGCGCCTCGTACACACGACGGCAGTCGAGAAGAGGGGTCTCTCCCCTGTCCGCGGTCGCGATCACGCAGAAGAAGAACTGGCGCAGCGGCCACTTCGGCAGATGCGAGCTCTCGTTGTGGAAGAGGATCATCTTGTCCGCCGGATACGGCGTCGAGTAGTAGATCCGCTCGGCCGTCGGCTCATGCGGCAGGTCGCCGTACTCGGCAAAGAGCTCCGGTGAAACCCCTGCCGCCGTCCGCTCGAAATCCGACGCGGTCGCAAGGCCAAACCCCTTGAAGACGATGGCGCCGTAGCGGTCGAGGTAGCCGTTGAGCTCCTCCTTGTTCGCCGCGCACCACTCCGCGAGATCGACGTTCTCGACCGCGGGGCGGACAATCAGCGGCATCCGCTCGTCGTTACCGGGCAGGAACCCGGTCTCGATCAGGCTGGTCGTTGCAACCTGCTGCCGACGCATCCCCCGGATTCCGCCGACCTGTGTGCTCTCAGTACTCATAGCTCTCCCTCCTTCTGGGTCATAGACGAACCCTGCTCAGTCGCTCAGCAAAGTCTCGGTGTCGATTTCATGGCGCACGCAATGCCAGCCGGTCGCCGGCGCCGCCACTGCCGCAACCTGTCCTTGCTCCGTGTCACTCAGGTCCAGCAGCTGCCAGCGGGAGCACTCTTGCGACGACCAAGCCGTTCGCAGGAGCGCAGCCGGCTCATTCGGGGCAAGCGAGACATCAAAGCTGTCGAGAGCGAGCGTGAGCCCGTCGCCGCGTGCTTTGAGGAACGCCTCCTTGCGCGTCCAGCAGGAGAGGAACGCCACGCGTCGATCCTCCTCCGGAAGCGCCTGCAACGCTTCGATCTCCGCCGGCGAGAAGAAGCGCTCCGCGATCCGATCTCCCTCGAACTCTGGCTGGACGAGCTCGACGTCGACACCCACGTCGAACGACGGGCTGAACGCGAAGAGCGCCGTCGCCCCCGAGTGCGCGAGGTTGAAGTAGAGACCAGGGCCGACGAGAGCCGGCTTCTCGTGAATGCTGTACCGGAAGCGAAGGTGCGCGGGATCGGCGGCGAGGTACCGGCCGAGCAGTGCGCGGAGCAACCCCCGACCGACCACGAAGCGAGCCCTGTCGCGGGGGAAATGGAAACGAGCCGCACGCGCACGTTCGTCGTCGGCTAGCAACGACTGGAATCGCCGGTACGCCTCCTGCCCTAGGTCGAGCGAACCGCGCCAAACGTGGATGATTCCCGGCTCGAGGGTGGGAATCGCCGAGCCCATCAAGCAGCCCCATCGCCTCGGCCGAGCTCGCTCACAAGACTGCTCGACTCCTCGTCTGAGAGATCTTCGAGCTCGTCGAGCAGCTTCGCAGTCTCGACCTGATCCGCGGCACCCATCAGCGTGACGATCTCCGACGAGAGCAGGGCCACAGTCGGAGACACGAACAGGCTGTGGAGGGGCAGGTCGATCGCGAAGTCCGTTCGGACCTGCGCGACGACTTGAGTAGCGAGCAGCGAGTGACCACCGATGGCGAAGAAGTCCGCGTTGACGCTCACTTGCTCCAGCCGGAGAACATCCGCCCAGATCGCAGCGACAGCCTCTTCGACCGCCGACCGTGGCGCGACGTAGTCCCCGTCCTCCCGCGGGCCGGCGGCAGCGATGTCCGGCAGCGCGAGCCGGTCGACCTTGCCACTAGGCGTCAGCGGTAGAGCGTCGAGCATGACGAACGCCGACGGGATCATGTAGTCGGGCACCCACTCGGCGATATGGCCTCGCAGGTCGTCTGCAGTGGTCGGTTCACGCAGCTCGCAGTACGCCACTAGACGAATGTCGCCTGCGGACTCCTCCATCGGAACGACTGCCGCGTTCGCAACAGCCGGGTGGCGTCGCAGAGCGCTCTCGACCTCGCTCGGCTCGACGCGGAAGCCGCGGATCTTCACCTGCTCGTCGGCTCGACCGAGGAACTCGAGCGTCCCGTCGGGCAGACGGCGGGCCAGGTCTCCGGTGTCGTAGATCTGCCCCTCACCACCGAACGGATCGACGAGGAAACGCTCGGCCGTCAGTTCCGGCTGTCCGATATAGCCGCGGGCAACGCCGGCGCCGCCGATGAAGAGACGTCCTGGAACATCGAGCGGCACGGGTTGAAGCTGATCGTCCAGCACGTAACAACGCGTATTCGAGATCGGCCTGCCGATCGGAACCGTCGCCGGCGCATAGGGGCCGGGGCCGTCCTCGACAAGCATGGTGCAGGACCCGACTGTCGTCTCGGTGGGCCCATAGTGGTTGAGGATCCGGCAGTCCGACAGTTCTCGGACGCGGTCGATGAGGTCCCAGCCGAGCCGCTCACCGCCGACGACCAACCAACGTTGCGGCAGAACGCGAGCGTCGTTTGCTCGCAGCAGCGCGTTGAGATGCGACGGCGTGATCTTCAGCACGTCGAGCGGCGAATCGGCGACCCGGTTCGCAAACGCTGCAGGGTCAGCAGCGACCTCCGGCCTGACGAGAGCCAACATCCCCCCGGAGCAGAGCGCTGGGAAGAAGGCTGTGTTGCCGAGATCGGTCGAGATCGCAGTGACCATCCCGAAGACCAGCGGCTGGCTGCGTGCGTCGAGCCGTTGGACGAGGTCGTTCGTGTAGTTCGAGAGGTTCCGGTGCGTGACCGCGACACCCTTGGGCGTGCCGGTCGAGCCGGAGGTGTAGATGACGTAGACGAGATCGTCAGGGCTGCCGGCAGCTTCGGGCGCCGAAGGCTTCAGCGTGTCGAGCTGAGCGCGGTCGCGATCGAGGCACACGATCTTGTGCTCGAACTCCGGCAGCCGGTCGAGCAATGCCTCCTGCGTCACGAGCGCGCGGGCGCCCGACTCCACCAGCTGATGCCGCAGCCGGGCAGGGGGATGCTCGTGGTTGAGCGGCAGGTAGGCCGCGCCCGCCTTGAGAATCCCGAGTACGGCAACAGCCATGTCGACCGAGCGATCCGTGCAGAGACCGACGACATCGCCGGCGCCGACGCCGGACTCCGATAGTGCATGAGCCAGTTGATTCGCCCTCGTGTCGAGAGCTGCGTAGCTGAGCGAATCATGCCCATCGGTGACCGCGATCTGCTCCGGCGTCTCGGCCGCACGTTGGGCGAAGAGCTCGTGAACGCGAAGATCGGCGAATGTGGCAGCGGTGTCGTTGAACCCGGCCAGCAGCAAGTGACGATCGTCGTCACCAAGCAGTTCGAGGGTGCCGATGCCAGCTCCGGGATTCGCCAGAGCGCTGCGGAACAACCGCTCAAACTGAAGGGCGAGCATCTTCGCGTGCTCTGGGTCGAGCACAGCCCGATCGAAGACCAGCGCCAAACGCAGCTGGCGCTCCACCGACTCCTCGTAGGCCAGCGCCAGCGGCGCCGCCTGTCCCGAGTCGACGACGCGGTCGAGCGAGAAGCGAACATCGTTGCCGGCAGCTTCGAAGCTCGGTCGAACCACGAATCCGAACCGGGCAGAGACTGTCGCGGGTGGCGACGTGTCCTGGTTGCTCGCGACCGCCGCAAGTTCACGGTCGACCTGGTCGACGAGCTCTGCGTAGGTGAGCTCGTCCGGGACTGAGGTCGTGACGGGAAGCGGGCGCGCGATCAGGCCCACTGCTCCCTCGAGATCAGGGTGGCGTGGCGTTGCGTTGAGGGTCGAGACGATCACATCGTCCTGACCCGTAACGCGGGAGATGAACGCGTGCCATGCCGCCTGCGTCAGCACTGCGGGCGTCGAGCCGTAGCGGGCTGCGAGCTCTGCGACCGACGCGCCGATGTCCGCGTTAGCCGGCACGGCGACCTCGTCGAGGTCACGGTCTGCTTGCCCAACTCTGCCAAGAGGAATACGTGGCGCGGGCTCATCTGCAGCCTTCGGCGCGCTCCCGGCTCCAGTCGAGAGCTGCTCGTGCTGCCACTCGGAGAAATCGGCGTACTGAAGCGGTTCGCCGGCAACGCTGCCGTCCGCGAGGAACGCGACGAGCTCGCCGAGGAGCACCTCGACCGTCGCGTGGTCTGCGTGCAGAGAAGGCAGGGTGAGCACAAGCGTGTGAGTCGTGTCGCCAGTGTCGGCGAGCAAGGCCTGCACGAGCGGCCCCTGCTCGAAGTCGAGCGGCCGGCTGATCTCTTCGGCCATCGCGGCAGCAAGCTGGGTCTGCGCCGCCTCTTCAGCGTGCTGGAGGTCAATCGTCTGCCACCGCAGCGGGAGCGAATCGTTGATCGCCTGCAGCGGCACGCGAATGCCGGGGTGCCGAACGAAGGTCGTCCGCAAGATCTCGTGCCGTAGGACAAGCTGCTCGAGCGCGGCGCGCAACGCCGCCGGATCGACTGTCCCTTCGAGTCCGACCACCGCTTGAATTCGTCCCTGCGGGCCCTCGGGCTCCAAGGCCCAAAGCTGCTCTTGTTGAGGCGAGACCCTGTAGCTCGGTGCTTCCGCCATCTCCTATGCCTCTTTCCCGTCGATCATCACACGACTAGTTGTTGCTGTTGGCACGGCGCGTCCTCTGCACCGGAATTCTCGGCGCCGCCTCGGTTGCAAGACGACGGCCGTAGGGTAAGCGCACTGCAAGAATCGGCGTATCGGGCTCAGCCACGACCTGCTTGAGCAGCGCAGCGAAATCGTCTGCAACATGCGCAACCGTCGCGGGGTCGAACAGGTCGCGGTCGACCTCGAAGTAGCCACTGATGCAATCCGGCTCGACGTGCAGCTCGAGCGCGAGATCGAAGCGCGAGAACCCGATGTCGACCGGGACGAGCGACGTCTCGACACCGGCGAGCCGCAAAGGCAGCCGGGCGCCGTCCTGCGCGCGAAAGTTGACCTGAAAAATCGGGTTGTATCCCGGATCGCGAGGGACGTTCAGCGATTCCACGATGCGCTCGAACGGCAGCTCCTGGTGCTGATACGCGCCGAGTGCCGTCGTTCGCACACGGCCGCAAACCTCACGGAACGACGGGTTGCCGCCGAGCCGCGTGCGCAGCGCCATCGTGTTGCAGAAGAATCCGACCATCGACGTGAGCTCGGTGGTCGTCCGGTTGGCGATCGGGCTACCGACGACGACATCGTCCATCCCGCTCAGTCGGTAGAGGAGCGTGGAGAAGGCGCCGAGCAGCACCATGTAGACGGTGCAGCCCTCGGCACGCGCGAGGTCGCGCACACCGTCGGCGAGCTCCGCGGGAAGAAGCACCTCGTGTCGGGCCCCGTCGTGGCGCTGCACCGGTTGGCGCGGATGGTCCGTCGGAAGCGGGAGCAACAGGGGCGATCCGCGCAGCTCATTCGTCCAATACGCGACGAGCTCGTCGAGCAACTTGCCCTGCAACCGATCGTGCTGCCAGCTGGCGAAATCGGCGTACTGGATAGGCAGCTCCGTCAGGTCGGGCACGTCTCCGGCGGACACTGCGTCGTAGACCTTCGCCACCTCGCCGAAGAGCACGCCGTCGGAAAAAGCGTCGGCGGCGATGTGATGCAGCCTGACGAGAAGGACAGCGTCGTCGGCGCCGATCTGAAACAGCGTTGTCCGGATCATCAAGTCCTTGCTCAGGTCGAACGGTTCGCGAGCCGACTCGCGGAGGCGACGCGTCAACTCATTCGTCCGCTCCCGAAGCGGCACAGCGGTTAGGTCGACCACGGGCAGTTCGAGCGTCCACTCGTCGAGCACGACCTGCCGCGGCTCTCGAGCGTGCAGAACGAAGATCGTCCGCAGACTCTCGTGCCGCTCCACAACTGTCGCGAACGCGGTCTTCAGCGCAGCGGCGTCCAGCTTGCCTCGAATCCGGATCGCCCGGCAGCCATTCGAGGTGGGCGCGCCCGGCTCCCACTGGTCAAGGAACCACATCCGTTGCTGCGAGAACGAGAGCACCGCCGGTCCTTCCGTCGCTCTCCTCGGGATCGCCAGAGCACTCGCCGCAGCCTGACGCCGCTGACGCAGGTCGGCAGCGAGGACTGCACGGCTGTCGTCGCCGGCTGACGTGACCCGTGTCATTGCGCATCCGAACGGGACGCCTGTGCTGCCCCAACTGCCTCGGCCAGAGCAGCGATCGTGGGGGCAACGAAGAGCGCCCTCAGCGGAACATTGCCGTGGTGACGGCGAATGCGGGTAATCATCTGCGTGGCGAGGAGCGAGTGGCCACCGAGAGCGAAGAAGTCGTCGGTGACGCCAACTTCTTCCACGCCGAGCAGCTCCTGCCAGATTTCGGCGATCTCGTGCTCAACCTCCGTGCGGGGCGGCACATGCTCGTGCCCGGGGCGAAGGTTGCTGGTCGCCGGATCGGGGAGCGCCTGTCGATCCACCTTGCCGCTAGCCGTCAGAGGCAGAGCGTCGAGCATGACGAACGCCGACGGGATCATGTACTCGGGCAACCACTCGCCGGCGAAGGAGCGAAGTTCCTCCGCACTTGGCTCGGGAGACGCGACGACGTACGCCGCGAGTCGCAGATCGTCCAAGGCGCCCTGGACGACAACCGCCGCCTGGCGCACGCCGGGATGGCGCAGCAGCGTCGCTTCGATCTCACCGGGTTCGACACGAAAGCCACGGATCTTCACCTGCTGGTCTAGGCGTCCGAGAAACTCGATCCTCCCGTCCGGTAGGAAGCGGGCGCGATCGCCGGTTCGGTATGCCTTCGCGTCAGGGACGCTCGAGAAGGGGTTCGCCACGAAGCGCTCGGCCGTCTCGTCGGGCCGATTCACGTAGCCGCGCGCCACACCAGCTCCGCCAATCCACAGCTCACCGGCGACCCCGAGCGGCGTCGGCTGCCCGACGGTATCGACGATGTAGGCCTGCGAGTTGTCGAGCGGTCGGCCGATCGGCACGCTCGCTGAGAGCCAGCCATCGTCCGCCGTAACCTCGGTCACGCAGGTCCCGATTGTCGATTCTGTCGGACCGTAGTGGTTGAGGATCCGGCAGCCACTCTCGTGCGCGCGAATGCGAGCGAGGAGCTCAAACGTGAACTGCTCACCACCGCAGACGAGCCAGCGTCGTGGCAGCACGGCTCCCGCATCGGCGGCGAGCAGCGCGGTCAGCAGAGACGGCGTGATCTTGAGCACGTCGATTGGCATGGCCGCGGCGTATGCGGCGAAAGCGTCCGGATCCATCACGACGTCCGGGCTGATCAGATGGATCGAGCCGCCACCGGCGAGGGACGGGAAAACGCTGGTGTAGCCGAGGTCGGTGCTCAGAGCGGAAACAACGGCGAACTGGAGATTCTCGCCGTCAGCTTCGAAGCGATCGAGCATTCGAGCCGTGTAGTTCGCGACGTTTCGGTGGGTGACCGCAACACCCTTCGGCAGCCCGGTCGAGCCGGAGGTGTAGATCACGTACGCGAGGTCGCTGAGCTCGGTCACATGCTCTGGGTCGCGACTCGGTTCCGCTGCGAGTTCCTGTGCATCGCGGTCGAGACAAACGCTCGGCCCCGAGAACGCTGGCAGCCGGCCAAGCAGCTCTTCGCTGGTGACGAGAACGACCACCTCAGCCTCATCCAGCTGATGCGCGAGGCGGTGTTGCGGATGCTCGAAGTTGAGCGGCACAAACGCTGCGCCCGCCTTCAGGATCCCGAGCAAGCCAACAATCGCACTCGGCGAACGGTCGAAGCACAATGCGACGGCCTGATCGCGGCCTACCCCGAGCGCCCGCAGCCGATGGGCGAGCTGATTGGCGGCCGTGTTGAGCTCGCCATACGTCAGCTGCTCAATCCCGTCGGTCACAGCGACGGCGTGTGGCGCTGCGACAGCTCGCTCCTCGAACGCGTGGTGCACGGGCGAGGCAGGCACCTCAGCCGCCGATCCAGCGGAGAGCGCTAGAACGTGCGCGCGCTCATCGTCATCGAGCAGTGTGAGGCTTGCCACGGGTAGGTTCGAATCGGCAGCAGCACTCTCCACGAGGGTCGCGAAGCAGGCTGCGATCCGGTCGACGTCGGCGGCCTCGTAGCATGCGGGATCGTAGGCCAGCTCGAAGGCCAGAGTATCGGCGCCGGCGTAAACGACGAACTCGATCGCGAGCGGCCCGACACACGTCGAAAGCTTCGCCAAGCCCTGCGGGTACAGATCGTCTTCCAGCGTGAGCTCGTGATAGGCGAAGCCGATTCCGGCCCGAGTGGACAGCGCGAGCTGCTCGGACGAGGCGTAGTCCTGCCAGCGCGTCGCATCTGCCCGAGCGCGCCGCACCTGGTCAAGCAACTCCGCGAACGTCGTGTTGGGCTCGACCTGCGACCGGATCGGAACGAGTTGCCCATAGGGCCCGAGCGCCCCAGCCAGATCCGGCTGCGAACGTCCGTCGACGAGCCCGGCGAGCCCAAGCTCGATGTCGCCCGAAAGACGCGCCACCAGCGCATGAGCACAAGTCTCTAGAAAGAGCGCCTCAGTGGCTCGGGAGCTATCGGCCGCCGCGCGAAGCGCCACGACAGTCTCGTTCCGCAACGCGAACCGCAGGCTCTCCGAAGGCATGCCGCCTCCGCTCAGCCGCCCGAAGAGCAAGCGAGGAGCGCTCGGCGCAGGCTGCTGGCGCCACCACGAAAGGGCGCCATCCGCTTCCGGGCCGGGATCGTCGAGGAGTTGGCGGCGCCATTCGGCGTAGTCCGCGTGTTGCAGCGGCTCCTCGGCGGTGTCAGCCTCGCGGACCAACCGTCCGAGCTCGCGAAGCAGCATGACCATCGATCCCCCGTCCAAGCAGGCCGCCGGCGCAGTCAACACGAGCGCCCGCGCGGATCCCTGATCGGTTGAGACGACGGCGCGGAGGATTGGGCCAGCCTCGAGATCGAGCGCCGCCATCTCCCCGTGGAGAACGGACTCGAGACTGTGGTCGGCGCCGGCGGCGGACGATGTCCAGGCGACCGGCAACTCGTCGTGGATCAGTTGCTGCGGCACCCGCATTCCCGCAACGCGAACAAAAGTCGTACGCAAGATCTCGTGCATCGAAACAAGTTGTTCGAGCGCCGTTCGTAGCTCCGGCTCAGACACCCCGTCGGCAAGGAACGCGACCACCTGGGTAGCAGGAATGCCCTCGGGCAGCGAAAACAGCCGCTCCTGTTGCGGCGCAAGAAAGAACCTCGGGATATCTTGAGTCCGGTTCGACAATCTGCCCTCTCCCCTGCTAGGTCCCTACCGGCAAGCCCCAAGTCCGCGTTCCAAGGCCTCCTCAATTGATGTTAGTCACGAACACCCTGTGTGACTAGACATCGCTGGAATTGCGGTAAAACGATGGTCAGCGGTCGTTTTGAAGACTCGGAGCGCCGCGAGTCGGGGCGACGCAATCGCTATACCTCTGGCCAGCTGTGTGTGGCATCGTCGGCATCGTCGCAGCGCGTAACGCGCCCCCACCCAACCGTGAACGGGTCGGGAGGGCGACGGCTGCGCTGTCGCATCGCGGGCCAGACGGCGCGTCCTACCTCTTCACCGACGTGATCGGCCTCGGTCACACGCGGCTCAGCATCATTGATCTGGAGCATGGCGATCAGCCGATGGCGAACGAGGACGGCACCGTCGTCACCGTCTACAACGGCGAGATCTGGAACCACGTTGAGCTACGCCACACATTGGAGCGATCCGGGCACGTGTTCCGCAGTCGCTGCGACACGGAGGTCTTGCTGCATGGCTACGAGGAATGGGGCGAAGACTTGCTCCCGCGGCTCTCGGGCATGTTCGCGTTCGCGATCTGGGACGCGGGGCGCGAGAAGCTCCTGCTCGCACGCGATCGTGTGGGCAAGAAGCCGCTCTATTTCGCCGACACCGCGCACGGCTTGGCCTTCGGCTCGGACGCCCGCTCCGTCCTCATCGCAGCCGACCTCAAGCCCGAGTTGGACGAGTCGCACGTCGCGGAGTATCTGTTCCAGCGCTACGTCACGGCACCGCGAACGCTCCATCGCGGAGTGTCGAAGCTTCGCCCGGGCCATCTGCTCGTCTACGACCGGTCGCACATCGAAAGCCGCGCTTACTGGCGGCTCGAGCCGACTGAACCTACTCCGCTCGAGCCGGAGGAGCTGCGAGATCTGCTGCAGGAGTCCGTCAGCCGGCGGCTGATGAGCGACGTGCCGCTCGGAGTCTTGCTCAGTGGCGGCGTCGACTCGTCCGCGGTTGCTGCACTCATGCACCGCGCGGGAGCGCGAGACTTCGCGACATTCACGATCGGATTCGACGATCCCGTCTACGACGAGCGCCCGCTTGCGCGGCTCACTGCGCAGCAGCTGAAGACCGATCACTACGAGCGCACTGTCGGACCCGCCGACTTCGTCGACACCTTGCCACGACTCGCGTGGTACCGCGACGAGCCGATCGCGGAACCCGCGGAGGTGCCGCTTCTCCTGCTCGCGGAGCTCGCCGGGGAGCACGTCAAGGTCGTCCTCACGGGCGACGGCGGCGACGAGATCTTTGGTGGCTATCCGAAGTACCGGGCGGAGCGGCTCCTTCGCGCCGGTGGCCCGCTCGCTCGCTTCGCGCTGCAGACAGCCGGCCTGATCGCGAGTCGGCGCTCTTCTCACCGCCAGCTCCGGCGCGCGATCGAGACGGTCTCGATCGGCGACCCGCTCCTGCGCTGGGCATCCTGGTTCAGGAGCTTCTCGGCCGTCGAACTCGAGCGGGTGCTCTCCCCACCTTTCCGGCCGACCCCGGCCATGCTGGTCGCGCCGCTGCAGACGCTGCTCGAGCCATACCTCGGGCTCGACCCGACGAGGAGGATGCTCGTCGGCGATTTCCTGACTTATCTACCGAACAACATGCTGCTGCGAGGCGACAAGGTTCTGATGGCCGCATCGGTCGAGGGTCGGATGCCACTCCTTGATCACACACTGATCGAGCGCGTCTCCAATGTCAGCGGCTCCGACCGGGCCGGTCTCCTCCGTTCGAAGGCCGTCCTCCGGAAGGCGGTACAGGATCTGGTGCCACCAAAGATCCTCAGCGAGCCGAAACGGGGCTTTCCGGTACCGGTCGAGAGCGTCCTGGCCGCGGACTCTCGACTCGAGCAGCTGCTGCTCTCGCAGCGGACGCTCGACCGAGGCATCTATGACCCCGCGGAGCTTCGCGCCTTGGTCAGCGGCAGCGACGGCTACCGCGCCGGACGAGAGCTCAAGGTGTTCACAGCTTTGGCGCTCGAACTCTGGCTACGCGTCAATGTGGACGAGCTACGGCTGAAACCGCCGGAATCGCTCGAGGAG
>JANYJX010000016.1 GCA_025358355.1 Actinomycetes bacterium
CGTACGTTGTCGCGAGGATGTGGTAATCGAGGATGTACGGGACCGACGGAGTCAGGTCCTCGTAGCGCTGCTCGTGCGCCTCCTCGTAGGTCTCGCGCAGGAGATAGAACTCGAGCTCGGAGCCCATCATCGGCACGAAGCCGAGTGCCGCCGCCCGCTCCATCTGGCCGCGCAGCACCTGCCGCGGCGACGGCGCCACCGGCCGGCCGTCGTGCCAGAGGACATCGCAGAGAACGAGCGCTGTCCCTTCGAGCCAGGGAATCCGCCGCATCGTCGAGAGATCCGGCGCCGTGTCGAAGTCGCCGTAGCCCTGCTCCCAGCTCGCTATC
Organism: Actinomycetes bacterium; assembly: GCA_025358355.1. GTDB lineage: Bacteria > Actinomycetota > Thermoleophilia > Gaiellales > Gaiellaceae > Gaiella. Next base: position 330 of record JANYJX010000016.1, read on the forward strand.
GCGTAGCCGGGCGCGGGATCCATCTCGATGTCCAGCGCGAGCAGGTAGTTGCAGCCCTCGACGGAGTGGCCGGCCTCCATCTCCTCCACGAAGAACTCGGCGTGGAGCCGTTTCCCCATCAGCCGGCCTTGCATGTCGGTGAAGGCGACGACGACGGTGTCGAGCTCGCCCAACTCGACCGCGTAACGGAGATCCTCGAGAGTCAGCATCGCGCGATCCTAGACCGTGAGGAAAGTGAGGGGCGGGCGCGTTGCCCGCCCCTCACGAAGAACGTCCCTAGCTCGCAGCCGATGCTTCGGGCGCGTCGACTGCGCTGATTGGCCCTTTGAACCACTTGTTCGCCGAGGCGAGCCACCAGATCCCGACGAGCAGGATGATGGCGCCCACAAGAACCGGGGCGTACTGGACATAGCCGTTGTCCCAGGCGAACCCCTTCTTGCCCGGGATGCCGATGAGGCCAAACGGCAGGGAGAAGTAGATGCACGCGACGATCACTTCGACAATCGCGATCGGCGCCATCCACTTGTACTTGTTGCCAAGCGTCCACGGCCCCGGCACGAAGGCGTCGCCCATTCGCCAGCGCAGGTAAATCGGAATCACGTAGGCGATGTAGAGCCCGATCACGGTGACCGCAGTCAGCGCGAAAAACGCGATCGGCGTGTGGTAGGTGTTGCCCTTCAGGGCCGGGATCGCAACGATCGCCGCCGAGACCGCGATCAGCATCGTCGCATTCGCCGGAGCCCTCGAAGCGGTGACCTTCGACCACAGCTGCCAGCCGGGAACGGCGTGGTCACGGCTGAACGCGTACGTCATGCGCGACGCAGACGTCATGCCGGAACCGCCGCAGAAGAACTGGCCGACAGTCGAGATGATCATCACGATCTTGAACGCTGTGAGCCCGAGCGACGTCTGGAAGACCGCGACGACGATGAAGTTGAACGGGTTCTTGTTGATCGCGTCGACGTTCGTCGCAGCAAACAAGAAGCAGAGCAACAGGATCCAGCCGCCGATCGCGGAGTAGAAGATCGCCCGCCAGATGCCTTTGGCCGCCCCAAGCGCGGCGTCCTTCGTCTCCTCGGTGAGGTGAGCACAGGCGTCGTAGCCCGTGATCGTGTACTGCGTGAGGAGTAGCGCCCCGAACGGGAGGACGTAGAAGAGCCAGCCGAGGCCCGACGTGGAACCGTGGAAGAACCCGGAACCGTTCGCCGCGCCCGTGAAGACGAACTTGGCGCTCTGATGATGGTCGGGGACGAAGATCAGGATCGCCACGATGATGGCGGGGCCCGCGATGTGCCAATACGCCGACGAGTTGTTCCAGAGCGAGAGAATGTGGCTCGGGAAGATGTTCAACACCGTGTGGGCGGCGAGGATGATCAGGTAGAGAATGAACACCCGCTTGAGGCTCAGCGGATCCCAGCTCGGATGGAACAGCGAGATGGTGATCGAGAGAAACTGCGCGCACGCGTAGTCCACCGAAGCCACAACGCCGAGGAGGCCGATCAGGTTGAACCAGCCTGTGAACCAGCCCCAGGCCGGCCCGCCGAGCTTCGACGCCCAGTAGTAAATGCCGCCTGCCGTCGGGAATGCCGACACGATCTCGGACATGCAGAGCCCGATGATCAGGATGAAAACGGACACGATCGGCCAGCCCCACGAAATCGCAACCGGGCCGCCTGTCCCCCAGGCGATGCCGAAGCTCGTGAAACAACCGGCGAGAATCGAGATGATCGAGAACGAGATCGCGAAGTTCGTGAAGCCGCTCCATGAGCGCTCCAGTTCCTGCTTGTAGCCAAGCTCGGCGAGGCGTTGCTCGTCGGCGTTCAACGTTTTGGTGGGTTCCACCCGCGACTCCCTTCGGATTTGCCTGCCCCCACTTACTGCAGCTCGCGTCGTCGCAGGCGAAGCGCCGCCGACGACCGCAGCCGTGGACTGTCTGATTGAGGCGCGAAGATACGCCGTGGGCAAATTCAAGTCAAGCGGCCGGACACGGCGAAAATTGTGGGAGAGCGGGACTTTTTGACAATGAGCGTCACAGGCAACGTGCTTGCGATCGATCAAGGGACATCGGGCACGAAGGCAATCGTGGTCTCGGCCGACCGTGGCTTCATCGCTTCAGCGGACGCCGCGGTGCGTCCGCGCTACGGCCCCGGCGGCCTCGTCGAGCACGATCCGGCGGAGCTGCTCGAGTCGGTTCTCGACGCTGGACAACGCGCGCTTGCCGCTGCCGGAGAGCCAGTTGACGCGGTTGGCCTCGCGAATCAGGGCGAGACAGTGTTGGCCTGGGATCCGGCTTCTGGCCGCGCGTTGACGCCCGCAATCGTCTGGCAGGATCGGCGCTCGGCTGACGTTTGCGACCGGCTTCGGGAGCACGCTGGCCGGCTCGCCGAGATCACAGGCCTCTCGCTCGACCCGTATTTCGCCGCGCCGAAGATGACCTGGCTGCGCGAGGAGCTGACCCGCGACGGCGTCGTTACGACGACCGACGCCTGGCTCGTTCACCAGCTCACCGGCGCGTTCGTGACCGACGCGTCGACGGCGTCGCGGACGATGCTGCTTGACCTCGAGAAGGTCGAGTGGTCGGCCGAGGCTTTGGAGATCTTCGGGCTCAGCGACGAGCCACTGCCGCGGATCGTCGGCTGCGCTGAGCCGGTCGGCGAGACCTTCTCGTTTGGGTCGAGGTCGCTACCGCTGACGGGCCTCGCGGTCGATCAGCAGGCGGCGCTCTTCGCCCAAGGTTGCCTCGGCCCCGGCGACGCGAAATGCACCTACGGCACGGGCGCGTTCCTGCTCGCGAACGTTGGTGCGGAGGCGCTGCGTTCGACGACCGGGCTTGCGGCATCGGTGGCGTGGCTCCTCGACGACACCGCGTCGTACTGCCTCGACGGGCAGGTTTATACCGTCGGCTCGGCTCTGCGTTGGCTGGCTGACTTGGGCGTGATCTCGGGGCCCGAGGAGATCGACGCGCTCGGCTTGACGGTTCCCGACGCCGGTGGCGTGACGCTCGTTCCCTCGCTAGCCGGGCTTGCGGCGCCTTCGTGGCGTCCAGATGCGCGCGCCTCCCTCACCGGTCTCGGCCTCGAGACGACTCGCGCGCATGTAGTCCACGCGCTCGTTGACGGGATTGCGCTGCTCGTCGCCGAACTGGCCGGCGCGGTTGCGCGCGACCTCGGACAAGCGCTCTCGGTGCTCCGCGTTGACGGCGGGCTCACCACGTCTCGGTTGCTGATGCAGACGCAGGCCGACGTGCTGCAGCTTCCCGTCGAGGTGTTCGCCACGCCGGACGCGACCGCGCTCGGTGTCGCCGCGTTCGCTCAGCTCGGTCTCGACCCGGCAGCCGACGTGGCGAGCCATTCGGCTCCGGCCGAGATCTACGAACCGCAGATCTCGGCCGACGAGGCCGCGGTGCAGATCGAACGGTTCCGCGCAGTGCTCGCGGCCACGATATGACCGACAGGCCGTACGACGTCGTGGTCGTTGGCGCAGGCGTCGTCGGCTGCGCGATCGCCCGCACGCTCGCGCGTCATCCGCTGCGAATAGCGCTCGTCGACGCGGCGGCGGATGTCGGCTGCGGCACCTCGAAGGCGAACACGGCGATCCTCCACACCGGATTCGACGCGACTCCTGCGACGCTTGAAAGTCGCCTGGTCGCTCGCGGCTACGCGTTGCTAGGCGAGTACGCGGCCTGTACCGCAATCCCGGTCGAGCGAACCGGCGCGCTGCTCGTCGCGTGGAACGACGACGAGCTGGCGGCATTCGCTTCGATCCGCGTGAAGGCCGAGCTGAACGGCTACACGGAGACGCGCGCCGTCGGCCCCGACGAGCTGCGCGCCCGCGAACCGCACCTCGGGTTTGGCGCGCTTGGCGCGCTCGAGATCCCCGGCGAGAGCATCGTCTGCCCGTGGACGACGACGCTCGCGTACGCCATCGAGGCGGTCTCGCGCGGCGTCGAGCTGCACCTCGACACGCGCGTCGACGACATCGCGAACGCAGGCGGGCGACACGCCCTCCAGACAAGCCGCGGCCAGCTAGCGACGCGCTGGCTCGTGAACGCCGCGGGCCTCAACGCCGACGAGCTCGACCGCAAACTCGGCCACGAAGCGTTCATCGTCAAGCCGCGGCGCGGTGAGCTGATCGTCTTCGACAAGCTCGCGCGCCAGCTCGTCAATCACATCCTCCTCCCGGTTCCGACCGCGCGCGGCAAAGGCGTGCTCGTCGCGCCGACCGTGTTCGGCAACGTCCTGCTCGGCCCAACCGCCGACGATGTCGGCGACAAGACGGCGACCGAATCGACCGCCCCCGGCCTCGCATTCCTCCGCGAGAAGGGCCGAGCGATCGTGCCGGCGCTGCTCGACGAGGAAGTCACCGCGATCTACGCCGGCCTGCGCGCCGCAACCGACGAGAGCGACTACCGGATCCGCGCCGAGCCGGCGCAGCGCTACGTCTGTGTCGGCGGGATCCGCTCCACGGGTCTTACGGCATCGCTCGCAATCGCCGAGCACGTGGTCGAACTGCTCGCGGACGCCGGGCTCGTGCTCGGCACGGCCATCGAGACCGAGCTTCCGGTCATGCCCAGCATCGGCGAGGCCTCCGCGCGACCCCATCAGCGCGCCGACCTCATCGCCGCCGACCCAGAGTACGGCCGCATCGTCTGCCACTGCGAACGCGTGAGCCGCGGCGAGATCCGCGACGCGTTCGCCAGCCCGCTGCCACCGCGCACGCTCGAAGGTCTGCGTCGTCGCACGCGGGTCCAGATGGGCCGCTGCCAAGGCTTCTACTGCGCAGCTGAGGTGCGCTCGCTGCTCAGGGAGAAAGTGTGACGCGGCAGGTCGACGTGCTGGTCGTCGGTGCCGGCCCGGCGGGCCTCGCCGTCGGGGCCGAACTGGCCCGACTCGGGGCAGGGAGCGTCGAAGTCCTCGAGCGCGAGAGCGAAGCCGGCGGCATCCCACGCCATTCGCACCACACCGGCTACGGCCTTCGCGATCTCCACCGGCTGCTCACGGGCCCGGAGTACGCGCGTCGCCGAGTCGACCTCGCGACAGGCGCAGGCGTTGCTGTACGCGTCGAGACCACGGTCAGCGGCTGGGCTGAGCCTCTGGCACTCGATCTTGTCTCCCCCGGCGGAATCGAGCGCGTCGAGGCGCACTCGATCGTGCTCGCGACAGGCGCGCGCGAACGACCTCGCGCCGCGCGACTCGTCCCCGGCACGCGACCGGCGGGTGTGTTCACGACGGGCGAGCTGCAGCAAGCCGTCTACCTCCACGGCGAGACCGTCGGCAGTCGCGCGGTGATCGTCGGCGCCGAGCACGTCAGCTTCTCGGCCGCGCTGACGCTCGCGCACGGCGGCTCGCGCGTCGTGGCGATGGTGACCGACCTGCCCCGCCACCAGACGTACGCCGCATTCCGAATCGGCGCCGCGGCGCGATTCCGCTTTCCGGTACTCACCGGCCGGAGCGTCACCGGCATCCGCGGCCGCGCCCGCGTCGAAGCCGTCGAGCTGACTGACGCCGTCGGGCACATCGAGCTCGTTCCGTGCGACACGGTCGTGTTCACCGGCGACTGGATTCCCGACCACGAGCTCGCACGCCGCGGCGGCCTCGCGATCGATCCGGGAACGAACGGGCCGGTGATCGACCTGAGTCTGCGCACATCCGCGCCCGGCGTGTTTGCCGCGGGCAACCTGATCCACCCGGTCGAGACCGCCGATGTCGTCGCGCTCGAAGCCCAGCGACTTGCGGCCGAAGTCGCGCGTTTCCTCGAGAACGGCGATACGGCACCGCCGACTGTGCCGCTGCGCGTCAAAGCGCCGCTCGCCTGGATCGCGCCAAACCGCGTCGGGCCGGCCAACGGTTCGCCGCCGGTCAGCCACTTCACTTTCCGCACGAGCCAGTTCGTGAATCGCTCGCGTCTCGTAGTCGAGCAAGACGGACGAACGCTTTACGAGAAGCGCGCACGGCCTCTCGTCCCGAACCGCCCGTACAGCCTCGCCGCCGACTGGCTGCCCCTCGTCGATCCGTCAGGCCCGCCCGTCACGGCGCGACTCGGCTAGCCCACCCAGGCGCCGCCGTTCTGGTCGATCGCCTGGCCCGTCACTCCACGCGCGTCGGCCGAAAGCAACCAGGCAACGGTGCCGGCAATGTCCTCAGGCTGCAACATTCGCCCGAGCGGAACCGCCTTCATCGCTTCGCGATACGCTTCCTCGCGCGTACCGCCGATCCCCTCGGCGAGACCGTCGAGCCCGCTCCAGGCCATGTCCGTATCGACCCAGCCGGGGCAGATCGCGTTCACCTGCACATTCGCCGAACCGAGCTCAGCCGCGAGCGAGCGCACCAGCCCGAGCAGCCCGGCCTTCGACGCGGAGTAGCCGGTGTAACCCGGCACGCCGATCCGAGCGAGAATCGACGATACGACCACGATGTGTCGCGCGACTGGGCCCGGCGCGAGATTCCGCAGCGTCGCCTGGACGCACGAATACGTGCCGGTGAGATTCGTCGCGACAAGATCGTCGAAGCGATCATCACGACCCGGCTCGTTCGATCCGCCAATGCCAGCCGACGCAACCAACGCATGAATCGGACCAAGCTCCGCGACGGCCGCGGCGAACGCCTTGTCGACGGCCTTCCGTTGACGAATATCGCACTCCGCGACGTACGACGGCCCGGCAAGAGACGACGCCGCCGAGCGAAGCCGATCGCCATCCCGCGCAAGCAACGTCACAGTCGCGCCATCACGGGAAAGCCGCCGCGCAATCGCCAGCCCGATGCCAGTCCCGGCGCCCGTCACCACCACATGTTTCCCGTCCGTTTGGGCCATGACTTCTCCCGACCTCCGCAATTTGCGCGCAAATCCTGGCGCATACCCTTGATCCGCCTCCCGCGCCCAGCATAGATTCCCTCCTGCGCCGAGTACGGGGTGCGAGTAGGTCGAAGCCTCACCGGGAGGCACTACGCGGAAGCGGACGGTCAACCGGGGTGGTGGACGAAAGCATTCCCGGCTCGGCGAAATGCTGGTCCTGTCTTTCTAGAGCACAGAGCGAAACACGCAAACTTTTGCTGCGCAGAAAGAAAAGTCCGCAATTTGCGGGAAGACCGTTTCCTACGCCCTTGACTCAGATGGATACGGCAACTAGATTGGCGATTGCACCGAGTTGGTTGCGCCCAAGTGAAGGCTCAACGGCAGGCATCACCCGCAAGGGGGAGGTCAGTCGGAGAACCGGAATGAAAGGCGAGGCCAGCTCGGTGCGCTTTTTGTTGCCCGCGAGCCGACGGTTCGAGCCGGGGCCATCGTGTACGGCGCACCCCAGCGGCACAAGGTCTCATTTTGATTCGAGTTCTTACTCGTCGCCAGTGGCCGCTTCCTGCAGAAACGTCAGGATCGTCTCTTTCGGCAGGACCCCGTGACCGGCGTGCGGAACCACGCACAGCTGCGCGTCTGGGATCGTCCTGAACATCTCGACGGCGTGCTCCGGCATGACGATGTCGCCGTCGCCGATGACGATCAGCGTCGGCGCGCTGATGCTCTGCAGCTCCTCGCGCGTGAAGCTCGGTTCCGCCATCCACATGGGCTTCAAGCGCCCGAGGAAGATGGGCCAATGGTCGGCACCGTCCGGGGACAGGCGGCTGTATGCGTCCGCCACGGGCTGGTCGTCGGGATCGAAGGTGTTCACCCAATCGAGGTTCTCCGCCGTGTAGCCGTCGGTGTGGGCATTGGCCCCGGTGACAGCGAGCTTCGTCACGCGCTCAGGGTGATGGATAGCCATGTCGAGACCGATGATCCCGCCGTCGCTGTAGCCGACGACTGCGGCGCTCCCGATCCCGAGCTGGCGCATCAGCTCAACCGTGTCCTCCGCCATGTCGTGGTAGTGGAACGGACGATTCGGGAGGTCGGCGGTACGTCCGTGCCCCATCTGCTCGAGCGCGATCACCTGGAACTGCGCCGAGAAGTACGGGATCCACGTGGTGGAAATCGAACCCGTCCCACCGTGCAGCAGGAACAACGGCGGGCCGTCTCCGTGGACCTCGTAGTACATCTTCAACCCGTTGACGGCGGCGTAGGCCATATCGCTCCTCAGTATTCCGGATTGGAACAACCTGCCTGTCCCAAACAGCAACGTCCGCAAATTGCGCATTTCCGGTTTCGCCGTCCTTGACTCGCTCCCACCCGATCTCTAGGTTCCCTTTTGCACCGAGCACGGGACGCCAGAGGTTGATGGAGTTCCGATCGGCAGTCGCTTCGGCGGCGGTCAGTCGGGACTCCGGACGAAGGCGAAACCGACTCGGTGCATTTTCTTTGGTCCGAGCGGATCGCCGCGACCCACGTAGCACCGAGCCGTATCCTCGAACGCATGCGTCGCACGCTCGCGTTCGTCAGCCTGATCATCTTTGTCGACGCGATCCTGTACGGGGTCATCACGCCACTCGTCCCCGGGTACGTCCACGACTACCACCTGTCGACGTTTCGCGCCGGCCTGCTGGTCGGGTCGTTTGGTGCCGGCGTCCTCGCCGGAGCGATTCCGACCGGGATCCTCGCCGGCCGCTATGGCGCAAAGACAGCCGTCATCCTCGGCCTGCTTCTCCTTGCGGGCTCGAGCTTCGCCTTTGCCCTCGCCCATAGCCCGACGACAATCGCCAGCGCCCGATTCGTGCAGGGCTTTTCGAGCACCACAACCTGGGCCGGCGCGCTCTCCTGGCTGACGATCAGCGCACCGCGCGAGCGACGCGGCCAGCTCCTCGGCACCGTGTTCGGCCTCGCGGTGCTCGGAGCGATCCTCGGACCGACCTTCGGTGCGACGGCGCAGGCGATCGGGATCCGCACATCGTTCGTGATCGTCGGCGTCATCGCGCTAGCGCTGACCGCGGGCGCGGCCGTAGGGCCACGCGTCCCACCTGAGGCCATCGTGCCGCGCGCGCTGCGCCGTGCCCTGCGCGATCCCGGCTTCGTTCTTGGCCTCTGGCTGAACACGCTCCCATCGTTCTTCTTCGGGACGCTCTATCTGCTCGCGCCGCTCGCTCTTTCCGGCCGGGGCTACGGGGCATTCGCGATCGCCGCCGTGTTCCTCGTTACCGGTGTCCTCGAGGCCGCGCTGAACCCGCTCCTCGGGAGAATCTCCGACCGCCGCGGCACGCTCTTTCCGATCCGCATCTCGCTTACCGCGAGCATCGCCGCCGGCCTTGCACTCGCGCTCGGCCGTTCGACCCTTGTTGTTATGTTCGTCGTGCTGGCGTCGATCGCCTTCAGCACGCTCTTCACGCCAGGACTCGCGCTCGTGTCGGAACGCGCCGAACGCAGCGGGCTCACGCAAGGTTTCGCCTTCGGCGTGATGAACGGCGCGTGGGCGATCGGCCAGGTTGCAGGCGCACCCCTCGCCGGCGCGGTCGCAGGAGCGGCCGGCAACGGAAGCGCGTACCTCGTCACTGTGTTGTTGAGCACTCTCACACTCGCGGCCATCGCCGCGCGCGGGCGCTGGCGTTAGCTCTAGCGGCGGCCGGCTACTTCGAGCACCCACAGCGACATGTTGGTGCCGCCGACGAGCGTCGGAGCGAGCTGGACCGTCGTGCCGAGCCGCGTCCATGAGCGGCTGAACAGGATCTTGCGATGCCTCGGCGACTCGAGCCAGGCGAGCATCGCGGCACGCGGCGTACGCAGCCACAGATTGCCGGCGTACAGGTTCTCGCCCCACACGTTCCAGGCACGCGGCGCCATCGCAACGGCCGCCGGCCAGCGCGTCCCGCACGGGTAGTGCGAGAAGTCGCCGCACTGGATGACAATGTGCGCCTTCGTGATGGCAGCGAGCGCGAGCGGCCTCGACCACGAGAGTTGCCGAGCGCCAATCCGCTGCCGTGCCCAGTTGATCAGACACACCATCGCCCGTTGCTGGGCCGTCTCCGAGGCGCGGCTGTTGCCAGCATCGGCGCAGGCGTTGACCGGTGCGAGATAGGCCGCCCACGGGGAGGGATGCTTCGATGCGGATGCACCGGAACCGACGACGAGCGCGACAAACAGCGCCGCGAGAAGGATCCTGACCCTCATGGAGTCGTCGACTCTATCGTCCGGGTCGGCGTGGCACCAACCGCAAGAGCCCGATCCGACGCCGTCAGCGGGTAGCATGCGCCCTGGTCGTGAGCATCTTCGTCCTCATTCCGGTGATCATTCTCGGGTCGCTTTTCGTCCTGCTCGCGACGTTTGCAGTGCTCGCGCGCCTCCGTGGCGGCAAGTACATGCGGCCGATCGCAACGACGCTCGTAAAGATTCCGGTCATCGGGCGCGGGATGAAGAAAGCGAGCATGGCGAAGCTCGAGCGCGACAACCCCGAGCTTCACCGCGCGGTGACGAAGATTGAGGCATTCGGCACGCCGAAGACGCCGGAACAGGCCCAGAAGATGCTTTCGCTGCTCAACCCTGGCGAGCGGCGCGCCTATCTCGACGCGGTCGGTGCCGAGACGCCGATGCCGGAGCCGACGAACCGACAGCAGCGTCGCCTCGTCGATAAGGGCGTCAAGCCCGGTGTGCAGCAGACGCCGAAGCCCATCGCACGCAAGCGCAGCCGCTAGTTCAGCGGTAGTTCGTCGGCCTGCCCAGTATGGAGGCGGCGGGAACCCTCTCGTAGCGGTCGCGCAAACCGAGACCCGAGAGCGCTAGGAACAGCAGAGCGCAAGCCATACCACCACTCCGGAGGCTCACAGCCGGCATCTTCCGCGGTTGCTGCGCACGGGGGATGCTGAGGTGGTGGCGCGGTGAGCGGTCCGCTCGTGCTCGTCATCGGCATTCGTTCCTACCGCGCGCACCTCGACCGGGATTGCGAGCGGCTGTTGACGCTTTCCCCGATGGCGCTCTGAGGCTCTGGCACGGCTCCTCGAGCCAGCTTTCCGATCCTCCGCACCCGTTGCTTCCGTCCGCAGATCCCCCGGCCGGCTGTCTAGAGGCGTGATGTGAAACTAGCGGCCGTCATCGGCGGTGAGGGCTCTGGGCAGGAGTCCGGTGAGGGCGTTGAGGAGCATGCCGATGGTGAGCGCGAGCAGTCGTTGGGCGATGCGCTGTGCGAGTCCGGCGGCTGTATTAGCGAGGTGTTGCTCGAGCCGCATCTGGCATTTGAGGTTGGAGATCGTCGACTCGATCACGAGCCGCAGGCCGGCGAGGTGCTTCTCCCGCTCGAGGTTGTCAGCGGTGCGGACGCGGTCGGGGGTACGGATCGTGACGCCCTGCAGCGCGAGCGTTTCCACATAGCTGCGGCCCCAGTAGCCCTTGTCGGCGACCAACGTGCAACCGGGCTGGCTGGTGGTCAGGTCACGCACCGGCTCGTACTCCTTCTCGTTGGCGGGAACGAGCGTGTAGCCCAGCGGGAGTCCGTGACGGTCGGTCAGCAGCACCAGCCTGACACCCCACACATACTGGCTCTTGGCCGCGCAGTACCCGTAGGCGGCGGTGCCGGCGAACTCGCTGCGCTGCTGGCAGCCGTCGTAGTTGGCAACACCGATCAGGGTGCCGTCCGCGACCAGCAACCCGCCCACAGCGAGCAGCTCGGAGATCCGCTGCTGCACCGACACCATCTGCGAGGTCAGCATGCGCAGCCGCCGGTTGTACTGCGACTGATCCGGCAGACGCGGGAACCAGCCTGGCAGCAGCTTGCCCACGCCCCGCAGGAACTGCCGATCCGACGTGATCCCGGTGATCGACTGGCACACCGCAAGCGCGATCAGCTCCTCGTCTGTCACCTCCGGCGGCCGTCCCAACCGGCGAGAAAATCGAAGCCCGTCCGCGAACACATAGCCTGCAATCACGAGGGTTTCCAGATTCGCCGTCATCTCGAGCCTCCATCTCGAATGACACGGTCTGGAAGCCCTCTTTCCCTCCGGGCAAACGGGCCCCTCTCATGACAACAACTTTCACATCAAGCCTCTAGTCGAGCGAGATGGCCTGCGGCGCGACGCCGCGACCGGTGATCGCGGCAGCGCCGCACTTCGCCGCAAACGCGATCGCTTCGGCCGGCGGCTCGCCCGCACCGAGCGCATACGTGAGACCCGCGGCGAAGCAGTCGCCGGCGCCGTAGGTGTCCTCGAGAGGGCCTGGCAGCGGCGCCGCGGTATACGGCCCGCCAGGCTGTGACCAGCCGCCGAGCCGACCGCCGGTCGAGACGGTCAGCCTCGGCGCGGGATCGAGATCGGCCGGCTGGAAGCGTTCGGCCTCGTCGCTACCGCTACCCACCACCGCATCCAGAGGAACGGCGCCGCGGCGAAGCACATCCAGCTCGCGCGAGGTCGCGACAAGAACGCGAGCGCGCCGCGCCCAGCGAAGCGCGTCCTCGTCACCCGCGACGAAGTAGACGGCGTCGGCGCCGACGAGCTCGTGCCACGGCAGCGACTCGTCGTTGCCGCGCGGGCGAAGCTTGGGGCCGACGGTCGTGATCGTCCGCTCCCCCACGTCGTCGACATGCGTGAACGCCCACCGGTGCGGCCCGTGCGCCTGGCTCGCGTGGACGCGCACGCCGCGCGACTCGAGCTCCTCGCGCGAGCGGCGGCCCAGGGCGTCGTCTCCGAGGGACGTGAACAACATCGCCTCGTCGGCGAGTAACGCCAACTGGATCGCCGCGACCGCGCCCGCTCCCCCGGCCTGCTCCCATTCGTCGGTCGAGTGCGCGATGTCGCCGGCGCGCGGCATCTCGTCGACGCGACAGAACTTAATCCACTCGACGTGGCCGACAACCGCGACGCGCATCGTGTGAGTCTCACAGATCGGGCGCCGACCACGTTAGATATCCCTGTGACCGACATCCCGCCGTTCGAGACGTTCTATGTGGAGCACCGCGGCGTCGTGCTCGGCGTTCTGCGCAAACGACTCGGCGCGGGGCGAGCGGAAGACGCGTTCCAAGAGACATTCCTGCGTGCACTCGCTGCTTACGGACGCCTGCGCGACGCCGAGAATCTGCGCGGCTGGGTGCTGACGATCGCCGAGCGCGTCGCTATCGACACACACCGTCGCGCGCGGCCGATTGACGAGCTGTCCGAGGTTCCGCACGAGGACGGACGACCCGCATACGAGGATCTCGGCGAGCTCACCGACGGGTTGCCACCCACCGAACGTGCGGCCGTTGTTCTCCGCTACGGGTACGACCTGACCTACGACCAGATCGCAGCCGCTCTTGGCTCGAACTCGACGGCGGCCCGTCAGGCCACGTCGTCGGGCGTGCGCCGACTGCGACAGAAAGGACAGCTATGAACGTCACTGCCGATCTCGACAGCCGCTTCCGCGAGTCCGCGACCCGCGCGGGCCTGCTCGACGCCGCGTACGACATCGTCGACTCGCCCGTCGGGCACTGCTCGTCGCGGCGTCGGAGCGCGGGCTGCTGCGCGTCTCCTTCGACCCGGATCCGGAGCGCGAGCTGGAGCAGCTCGGGCGGATCGCCGGGCCGCGCGTTCTGCGTGCGCCGCGCGCGGTCGACAACGTTAGGCGCGAGCTCGATGAGTACTTCGAGCAGCACCGCGACGCGTTCGACCTCACGCTCGACCTGCGCGAGCTGACACCGTTCAGCCTGCGGGTGCTCGGTGAACTGGCTCTCGTCCCGTACGGCGCCACGTCGACCTACGGCGAGCTGGCCGCGCGCGCCGGGAAGCCGGGTGCGGCGCGGGCCGTGGGGATGATCATGAACCGGAACCCGGTGCCGATCGTGCTGCCGTGCCATCGCATCGTCGGCTCGACCGGCGGGCTCGTCGGCTATGGCGGCGGGCTCGAGCGAAAGGTGCTCCTGCTGAGGTTGGAAGGTGCGCTGCTCTAGCTAGCGGTCGCGGATCAAGACGCCGGCGGTCGCGGCACCGATTAGTGCGAGGCAAGCCGCGACGGCCATACCCGCACGGAATCCGGCGACGGACGCATGCCGCAACACAGCGCCGACGGCGTCGGGATCGAGCGGCCTGTGACCGCCCGCCACCGGCGAACGGTTGAAGACGACCGTGACCACGAGGCCGATCGCCGCGACCGCGACAAGGCCGCCGACCCGCGCGACCGTCTGGTTGACGCCCGAAGCGACGCCGGCAAGCTCCATCGGCGCCGAGCCGATTGCGGTTGCGGTGATCGGCGCGACGAACATCGCAAGGCCGAGGGCGAGGAGCACAAGCCCCGGAGTTCCCGCGCTCCAGACACCGCTCCGAGTCCCGACGAGCAGCAACAGCGCAATCCCGGCGCCGATTAGCGTCGCGCCGCCGACGAGGAATCGCCGTGGCCCGAGCCGGTCCGCGAGAGCGCCGAATCGCGGTGCGAGAACCGCAATCACAAGGCTCAGCGGCATCAGCGCGAGCCCCGACTCGAACGGCGAGCAGCCGAGGAACTGGAGGTACAGCGGCACGAAGAGCAGGAAGCCGCCGAGCGCGGCGTAGACGAGAAACGTCACGAGGTTCGCGGCGGCGATGTTGCGATGGCGGAACAGCGACGGCGGGACGAGCGGCATCCTCGCCCTCAGCATCCGCAGGACGAAGCTCGGTAGAACGACCGCCGCCACGGCCGCCGCCGGCCACACGGCAACGAAGCCGCGTGAGCCACCCTCGACGAGCGCGTACGTCATCGCTGCGAGCCCGACCGCGGCGAGCACGGCGCTGATCGCGTCGATCGGTCGGCGCTCGGCCGCCTGTTCGTCCTCCCCCGCTCCGGCGAGCGCGAGAACGATGACGATCGCGGCTAGCTAGCGGCAGGTTGATCACGAAGATCCAGCGCCATGAGACCCACTGCACGATCGCCCCGCCGGTCGGTGGCCCGACGACGGCAGCCAGGCTCGTGAGCGATGTCCACAAGCCGATTGCGCGCCCCGCGTCTCCGGCGTACACGACCCGCAGCAGCGCCAGGCTGTTCGTCGTCAGCAACGCGCCGCCGACGCCCTGGAGGAGCCGCGCGGCGATGAGCACGCCTTCGTTCGGCGCCAAGCCGCACAGGCCGGACGCGACCGCGAACAGCACAACGCCGACGATGAACGCGCGTCTCAGCCCGAGCCGGTCTCCAAGCGCGCCACTGACGAGGTACAGCGCCGCGAGCGACAGCGCGTAGCCGAGGTAGACCCACTGCTGACCCTGCAGCCCGAGGTGGAGGGACTTCGCCATCGTCGGCAGCGCGTTCACGACGATCGTCGTGTCGATGAACGCGAGCGCCGACCCGAGCGACGTGGCCGCGAGAGTCAGCCCTCGGCGATGCCGCTGCTCGAAGGCCACGCACTTGAGGCTACTCCAGCAGCCGGTAGCCGATTCCCCAGGCGTTGACGACAAAGCAGTCGCCCGTGGCGAGGCACAGTTTCCGCCGCAGCCGCGACGCGTGCGAGTCGACGGTGCGAGTGGTCGACGAGGAGCGGAAGCCCCATACGTCGCGAAGAAGCTCTTCCTTCGTCCAGACGCGCAACGGCTCCGATGCGAGCTTGGCGGCAAGGTCGAACTCGCGCCCGGCGAGTTTGACCGGCGTCGACCGAACGAGCACATGGCGCGTCCGCCGATCCACCACGATCTCGCCCGCATCGATCCGGTCATGCGGATTCGGCGCCGTACGGCGGAGGATCGCGCGGATGCGTGCGACCAGCTCGTCGTAAGCGATCGGTCGCGCAAGCACGTCGTCGGCGCCACGCTCGAGCGCGCGAACACGGTCGACCGGGTCGGCATCGGGTGGTGCGAGCACGATCACGGGCACGTCGCGATTCCAATGCCGTCCCGGTTCGCCGTTCCGCAGCCGCCGGCAGAGATCCGACTCCGCGAGCAGCACGAGGTCGGGGCACATCCGCTCGAGCAGGTCGAGCGCCTCGCGGTTCCGGCTCGCGCCAACCACCTCGAACCCGTCGTCCCGCAGGTGCCGCTCCAGAAACTCGCGCGACTCAGTCTCGGGCTCGTGCAGGAGGACGGCGCTCGTCATCCTTCGAGGCTAGGCACGAACCAGCCCGAGCGCCAGGTGTCCTTTCGGTCTAAACAGTGCCGATGTTTCCTCAGCCGTCCGAACGGGTCACGTCCGCGTCAGGCAAGAACGCGAACGTCGTCGCCGAGCGCCACGCGGCCCAGCCGCTCGACACGACCCCAGACGCCGAACGGCACGGGTTCGTTGGTCGGCACTTCCCCGCGGTAGCTCCCGATCACGCGGAGCGTGTCCAGATCGGGCTCCCCCGTGTCCGGGTCGTGCGTCGTGACCGCGCACCGACCGACTGGCTCCCGCGGTCTCACGACTGCCCCGCCGATCTGGACAGCGCGCCCTGCCCACCCGTCCTCGGCGTGCGCCTCGATCCCGTCGATGCCGATCAGCATGCGGAAGCGGCGCGCATCAACGCTCCCCGCGACAGCCGCCTGTGCGGCAAGCCCGTCCAGCGCCGCCACCGAAAGCAGCGAGATCGCACCCTCGGACCCGCGATCGACGGCAGTGGCGGGCGGGTCGACGCGCAACAACCGCAGCGGGCGGCCCGCGTAGTCGGAGAGCGCCGCGGCGATTGGCCCTCCCAGGTCGCGCGTGGCGACCACGCGATCGTAGAGCGGAACCTGACCGGGCTCGCCGCCATCGGTGCCGGCTGTAACGGTTGTGCCGTCGGGAAAATGCAGGGTCAGCGTCTCACTGGCTTCGTCGTAGTCGGGCCGGATCTGCACGAGCCGGCCGTCCCGTTTGCCGTTGTAGAGTCGTCCGTCCTCGTCGACGAGGAAGAACCGGCGATCAGCGGAGACGCCGTTGGCGCCCAGCTCGATCGCCTCCGGATGAACAAGGCCGAGAGCCTTGACCGGCGCAATCGTCAGCCATGCAACGCGTCCCTCCACCGGCGGAGTCTCGCACAGCCGTCCGGCACGCTGATCAGGTCGAGGCAATGTCAGTCGAGCGGGCGCGGAACGTGGAAGACCTGACCTCGGTTCTGGGAGTCGCGCGTGGACTCCGACAGCGCTCCATCGGACGGCGGCACGCCGTAGCGTCGAATCGTCAGTCGCGACGGCGTCGCCGCAGCCCAAGCAAAGCAGCCGCTCCGAGAAGCGCGACCAAGACGGCCGGCGCTCCGAACAGAACGGCCCCGATGGCGTCCTGATACCGCGTACAGGTTGGTGAGCAATCGACGAAGCCGTCTGCATCCTTCCACCTGGCCTCGACGGCGATCAACACGGCCAACCAGATCCCGCCTAGGAAAGCCGAGACACTCACAACGGTCAGAACAAGACGGTTGCGACGGGCCTCGGTCACGAACACGACGAAACACGCCACTGCGAGAAACGCGGTGACGATAATCCGGCTCATCGTGACCTATCCAGAACCGGCGTCAGGTCTTCCACGTTCCTACCTACAGCCGCCCCGAGCGGATGATCCCCCACAGCAGCCACAGCCCGAGGCTCCCCGCGAACAGGAACCCCACGAACGAGAACACGTGCAGCCCGGCGATGTGCGGCCCGCCCTTCGCGAAGATGCCGATCATCGACGAGCCGATCAACCCGCCCAGCACGATCAGCGCGACGGCAAGCCGGTTCGCGCCGCGATCGACGTGCCGCGCGAGGTCATCGACGCCCGGGTTCTTCAGCTGCACCTCGAACTGGCCGTCGCGGATCTCCTCCAGGATGTCGTGCACCTGGTAGGGCAGCTCGCGCGCGATCCCGGCGAGCTCCCGCAGCTCCTTCTGCGCGCGTAGCGACACCCGCCGTGGCGAGAACCGCTCCGCGATCAGACCGCGCGCGTACGGTTTCGCCACCTCGAACACGTTGAACTCCGGGTATAGCTCGACGCCGACCGCACCGAGCGTAGCGATCGTCTTGTCGAGAATCACGAACCGGCTCGGCAGGCGCAGGTTAAGCGAGTAGATGAGGTCGAAGCCCTCGCGGATCACCTCGATCGGGTCGATCTCGGACAGCCGCGAGCCGTAGTAGCGGTAGTAGAACTCCTCGATCGCGCTGCGCAGCTCGCCCTCGCGCTCCTTGTCGTAGCGGACGCCGAGCTCGCTGAGCCGCCGGGGCAGCGCCTCCACGTTCTCCGTCGCAGCGTCGACAAACAGCCGTGTCAGGCGGGACATGTCCTCGTCGGTCAGTGAGCCGGCCAGGCCGAAATCGACCAGGCCGATCCGGCCGTCCGCGAGCACGAGGATGTTCGACGGATGCGGATCGCCGTGGAAGAAGCCGTGCCGGAAGATCATCGTCATCCACGCGTCGGTCATCCGGTAGGCGAGGTCGCGGCGCTGCTCGGGGGTGTACGCCGAGGTGTCGAGGTCGCGCAGATGGATGCCGTCGAGGAACTCCAGCGTGAGCACGCGCGAGGTTGTGTAGCGGCGGGTGACACGCGGGATCGCGACGCGCTCGTCGCCCTCGAAATGACGGCGGAAGGTCTCGGCGTTGCGGGCTTCGTGGAGATAGTCGAGCTCCTCGCGGATCGAGCGCCCGAACTCGTCGACGAGCGCTTCGGCATCGATGAAGTCGAACGCGCGCACGCGCTCGCGCACGAACCGCGCGGCCGAGCGCATCAGTACGAGATCGGACTCGATTTGCCGCGGCGCGTTCGGCCGCTGCACCTTCACGACGACCTCTTCGCCAGTCGGCAGCGTCGCGCGATGGACCTGGCCGATCGAAGCAGCAGCGATGGGTGTCTCGTCGAACGAGGTGAACGCGCGCTCGACGCTCAGGCCGAGCTCGGCGCGGATCACGTCCTCGATCTCGGCGAACGACACCGGAGTGACGTCGTCCTGCAGCCGCCGCAGCTCGGCAACGATGTCGAGCGGGACAAGATCCGGTCGGGTCGAGAGGAGCTGACCGAACTTGACGAACGTCGGGCCGAGCTCATCGAGCATCTCGCGGAGGCGCCGGCCGCGATCGGATGGGCGCTCCTCGACCGGCGGCTTGCGACGGCGCTCCAGGACGTAGCCGAAGCCGTGCCGAGTCGCGACCTTCCCGATCTCGGACAGCCGCCCGAGCGAGCGCTGCCGCGGCTCCTGCGTCGCGAGTCTGCGCATTCCAGCCATGCCTCAGTCTGGCACGCGCCGCACGCGACCGCGACCGGGGTTACGCGTCGCGTTCGAGCAGCTTCAAGCGGTGCTCGAGCTGCGCGACGCGCAACGCGAGATCGTCGACTTCGGCCTTCTGGGCAACTCCGAGTCGCCCGACGACGCCATCCACAACATCCTCGCGACGCACGCTGAACCGGTCGCCCTCGTGACGCCAAGCGGTCAGCGTGTCGCGCACGGCAGCACGCATCGCGTCGCGATCGATGCCCACCCGCTGCGCGAGATCGTCAGCCAACCCATCGGCACCTTCAACCGTCAGCGCTGCCCAGCCGAGCGCAGCGAGCAACGCCTGCTCCAGCGGGCCACGCGCGGAACCATTCGGCGCGCCCTCAGCCACCAAGAGACCTAGCGGTTCCGGCCGTGCGGCCGGGTGGAGCGCCGCTGGCGACGCCGCTCGCGCTTCGCTGCTTCGTCCGCCGAAATCCCGGGAACTGCGGGACCCGCCGTCGCAGGCTCGGGAGCGAGGCGCGGTGCGCTCGCAGGCCGCTGCTCCGTCATACCGCCGACCGAGCCTTCGAGCGCCGACCCGTCGTCCGTGCGACGCGCATACTCCGGCTCGCGCTCCTTGAGCACTGCCACGAGCGGCGCCGCGACGAAGATCGACGAGTACGCGCCAGACGCGATGCCGATCATAAGCGCGAATGCGAAGTCTTTCAGCGTCGCGCCGCCATAGATCAACAGAGACGTGATCGGCAGCAGCGTGATGAAGGTCGTGGCGAGCGAGCGCGGGATCGTTTCCCACAGCGACACGTTCGTCAGCGTGCGGAATGACGCGCGCCGCATCAGCGGGATGTTCTCGCGGATCCGGTCGAAGATGATGATCGTGTCGTAGATCGAGTAGCCGAGCACCGTCAGCACCGCGGCCACGGTCGACGTCGTCACTTCACGCCCGACGAGCGCGTAGATCCCGATGGTGATCGCCACGTCGTGCGCCAACGCAACCATCACGGGAATCGCAAACTTCCATTGGAAGCGCACGGAGACATACAGCGAGATCAGAAGCAGCGAGACGATGATCGCGAAGATCGCGTTGTTCGCGATCTGCTTGCCGAAGCTCGCCGAGACGCTCTTCACCCCGAACGCCTGTGCGTTCACCGATCGTTCGAGCGACTGCTGCAGGGAGATCGTCTGCGACTCAGTGAGCGTCTTCGTGCGGACTTGGAAGCTCTGGTAGCTCTCGGTCCCGGTCAGCTTGCCGCGACCCTGAATGATGGCGTCGGCCTGGCCGATCCGAGCGGCATCGCTACGAACCTTCGAGAGCGACACTGACGCCGTCGTCTTGAACGAGAGCTGCGTGCCGCCCTTGAAATCAATGCCGAGATTCAAGCCCTTGAAGAGAAGCGCGCCGATCGAGATCGCGACAATCGTGCCCGAGATCGCGAACCACAGCCGGCGCTTGCCGATGAAGTCGACCTTGAGCCAGTTGCCGATACCTCGCCCGCGCGCACCCATCAGCGCGAGGTTGTCGATCCACGAGAACTCCGCGACGAGCGTCAGCAACGCGCGCGTAAACAGGACAGCGGTCAGCATCGAGATCGCGGTGCCGATCAGCAGCATCAGCGCAAAGCCCTTCACGCTGGCCGTCGCGACCGCGAACAGCACGAACGCCGTGATCGCGGTGACGACGTTCGCGTCGATGATCGTGTGGAAGCCGCGCTGATAGCCCTTTGCGATGGCTGCACGCATGCTGCGGCCAGCACGTGCTTCTTCCTTGACGCGTTCGAAGATCACGACATTCGCGTCGGCGGCCACGCCCAACGTCAGCACGAGACCCGCGAAGCCCGGCAGCGTCAGCGTGACGTGGAAGAGCAGGATCGCGGCGTAGAGGAACCCGGCGTACACAGCGAGACCGAGTACCGCGACAAAGCCGAGCACGCGGTAGAACAGCAGCAGAAACAGCGCGACAACAAGCAGGCCAACGAGTGCCGCCCGCTTCGCCTGCGTAAGCGAGTCCTTGCCGAGCGTCGCCGAGATCGCGGTCTGGTCGAGCGTGACGAAGTTCACGGGCAGCGCACCGGTTTGCAGCACGAGCGCGAGGTTCTTCGCCTCGCCAACGCTGAAGTTGCCGGTGATCTGCGCGCCACCCGAGCCAGAGATCCCGTCCGGGTACTGCGTCCAGTCGATCTGTGGCCACGACTTGATCTCGTCGTCGAGCACGATCGCGAAATGCTGGAAGATCTGCTGGCCGTTCCCGATCGTGTTCGTCAGCAGCTTGCCGCGCTGCGCCTCGGCCCGGGTGATCGCCGCGAACTTCTTCGCCCCGTGCCCAGTAAACGAGAGGAGGACGATCGGCGAGTTCGACTGCGTATCGAAGTCCTGGCGCGTGCCCGAGAGGTTCAGATCGCTGCCCGTCATCTCCGGGATCGTGGGTGGCTGGTGCTTGAAGAGATAGAAGTAGCGCGGCGCCGTCGCGGCGTTCACACCCGGGCAGACCGTGGTCGCCGGGCACGAGATGACGATCGTCTTCGGCGGCACTGCGAAGACTTTCCAGCCGGCGAGCGGCTTGCCACCGAACGGCTGCAACACCTTTGCCTGCAACAGCTCGGCCTTCGTTTGGGTCGGGCCAGCTACGAGCCGCTTCGCGTTGTCGAACAGGTACCAGGCGTCCGAGCCCTCACCTTTCACAAGCGCCTGCTGTCCCGCAAGCAGCCGGTAGAGCGAGGAGGTCGCGACCGGCTGGCGGTTCAGGTCGATCGACGGCGGCGCGAGGTCGACCTCGAGGTCGTACATGCCGAGCTGCGCCGTCGAGCCGATCACCTTCGCGGCCGCCTCGGGATTCTTGACACCGGGAAGCTGGATCGCGATCTGATCGTTCCCCTGCTTCGTCACGTTCGGCTCCGAGACGCCGAGCTTGTCGATGCGGTTGCGGATGATCGAGACCGACCGATCGAGGTCGCTCGCGGTCAGCGTCTTGCCTTTCGGCGGCACCGCCTTCAGCGTCACCTCGAGTCCACCCTGGAGATCGAGACCAAGCGTCATCTTGCGATGCAGCGGCGACGACTGGACCCCCATCAGCACCACGCCGACGATGCCGGCGACAACGGCAAGAAGGACTACGAGGGCGTTCCGGCGGTTCATCGGCTTGGAAAGGGTACCGGGCTACGCCGGCGGCGGATTGGTGTCTGTCGCGCTCGCTTCGGCGTGCTCCGGTTCGTCCACCTCGTGCTCGTGCTCGTGGGTGTCGTCAGCCTCGTCGTCGTCCTCCTCGGGCTTGACGACGGTCGCGACCGCGCGGCGCGCGATGCGGACGTGGATGCCCTCGGCGATCTCGACGATCAGGTCGCCTTCCTCCTCGATCTCCTGGACGATCCCGTAGAGACCGCCGACAGTGAGCACCTCGTCGCCGGGTGCGAGCGTGTCGGACTTCTCGCGCGCCGCCTTCTGGCGCGCCTGCGACGGGCGGATGAACAGCACCCACGCGAGCGCGACCACCGCGACGATGAGCAAGGGACCTCCGGGTAACGACGCTGCTACGAACACGATTCCTCCTCGGGGCTATTCAACCGGGCCGTCGACTGGGCCGTCATCTGGGCCGCGCGCGAGTCGTTCGAGCGCCTCGGCCCGGTAGGCCGGGAACTCGCCGCGCTCGATGGCCTCCCGCGCGCCGGCGGTCAGTCTCAAGACGAAGCGGAGATTATGCAGGCTCAGCAGCCGCAGCCCGAGGATCTCCTGCTGATTCAGCAAATGGCGCACATACGCACGCGAGAAACGCGCACACGCCGGGCAGTCGCAGCCTTCCTCAATCGGCCGCGGATCGCGTGCGAAGCCGGCGTTCTTCAGGTTGATCCGGCCGGTCGCGGTAAGCGCCGCGCCGGTGCGCGCGGTGCGGGTCGGCAGCACGCAGTCGAACATGTCAATCCCGCGCGCGATCACTTCGAGGATCCCGGCTGGGTCGCCGATACCCATGAAATAGCGCGGCTTCGTCTTCGGCAGAAGCTCCGTTCCGAAGGAGACTGCGTCGAGCATCTCGTCCCAGTCCTCGCCGACGGCGAGTCCGCCAAGCGCGTTGCCGTCGAAGTCGAGTGCGACGATCTCCTCGATCGAGCGTTGTCGGAGCTCGCTGTCGGTGCCGCCCTGCGCTATCCCGAAGACGAGCTGGCCGGGCGCGCGCTCGGCACCTCGCTGCCGCGTCGCCCACAGGGTCGTGCGCCGCACCGCCTCCTCCAGCTCGGCCCGGTCGACGTTGGGCGGCGGGCAGATGTCGAGGCACATCGCGATGTCCGAGCCGAGGTTGCGCTCGATCGCCGCGACGCGCTCTGGAGTGAATCGTTCGGGCGTGCCGTCGTAGACCGAACGGAACGTGACGCCGTCATCGTCGACCGCCAGCAACGTGTCACGCAGCGAAAAGACCTGGAAACCCCCCGAATCGGTGAGGATCGGCCCGTCCCAGCCGCTGAACGCGTGCAGCCCGCCGAGCTCGGCAATCAGCTCGTCGCCCGGCCGGAAATGCAGGTGGTAGGTGTTCCCAAGGATCACGTCGGCGCCAAGCGCGCGCACCTCGTCCGGATGCAGCGCCTTGACCGTTCCCTTTGTCCCGACTGGCATGAACGCCGGCGTCCGGATCTCGCCGTGTGCCGTCCGGATGACACCGGCCCGCGCCGCGCCGTCGGTCGCCTTCAGCTCGAAGCAGCTCATCGCCGGTGGACTACGGCGTGACCACGTCGCAGTGGATCCCAGGTGCCCGCGACAGCGAGGCATCCGTGGTCACGAGCGCAACCCCGAGCGACTCCGCAAGCGCCACGAAAGCAGCATCGGCCGCAGTAACCGACGCTCGTAGCTGCCAGATGCGCCGGAGGAACGGCAGATGAGAATGTCGCCGAACCCGAGCATCGCGGAGCCCGTCAACCAGAGCGCTGCCTTGGGCATCACCGAGGGAGCCACGCAGTACCTCGCGTCGAAGAACCCCGGTCACCTCGACGTCGATGCAATGTGGAGCGTGGATACGCCAACCTGCCCTGAGGATCTGCTCGCGGACCCACGTGCCCTTCTCTGGAGTGGCAAGAAGGTAATCGATCAGCGCCGAGCTATCGAGGACGATCATTCCACACCGTCACGAAACCGCCGCACAATGACCGCCGCCGGCTCGGAAAGCTCGATTGGCCCAAGCGCCGCAAGCCGGGCCTCCAGCTCCTCGGGGGTTGGCAACGTCGCCAGGTACTCGATCTCGTCGAGCAGATAGTCGGAAAGCGTCTTGCCGTCCTGGGCGGCGCGCACCTTCAGCATCCGGTGGATGTCGTCAGGAACGTTCCGAATCTGGATCATCTTCATGCTCGTGACATTACCGCATGCTCCGGACATGTCCTTAGAGGACGAGCATCGCATCGCCGAACGAGTAGAAGCGATACGCCTCGGCGATCGCCGTCCGGTACAGCTCGCGTGTCTGCTCGACTCCGGCGAATGCCATCACGAGGGCGAGCAAGGTCGAGCGCGGCAGATGGAAGTTCGTCAGCAGTGCGTCGACCCGTCGAAACGCGAACCCCGGCGTGATGAACAGCCGCGTGCGCCCGCTCAGCTCGCCGGTGCCAGCG
This sequence comes from Actinomycetes bacterium, assembly GCA_025358355.1. Classification (GTDB taxonomy): domain Bacteria; phylum Actinomycetota; class Thermoleophilia; order Gaiellales; family Gaiellaceae; genus Gaiella. The sequence continues at coordinate 24,819 of JANYJX010000016.1, forward strand.
ACCGTCTCCAAGACACGAACCGAGGTCGTGCCGACCGCGAGCACGCGCTCCGCGCCCAAGATCCGCTCCCACGCGTCAGCCCTGACCCGATAGCGCTCACCGTGCAGTGGATGATCCTCGACCGTCTCGGTGCTCAGCGGCCGGAACGTGTCGAGGCCGACATCGAGCGTCACCCGCTCGACCTCGAACCGGGCGAGCAACTCGGGCGTGAAATGCAGCCCCGCTGTCGGCGCCGCTGCCGAGCCCGCAGCCGCCGCGTAGATCGTCTGGTAGCGGGCCGGATCACCGAGCGGCTCGTCGATGTAGGGCGGCAACGGCATCTCGCCGGCAGGCTCGCCGGTGAGCCGAACCCGCCAGCGCCCCTCGCCCAGCGACGCCAGCAGCTTCACCGAGCCAAGCTGCTCCCCTTCGCGCAAGCGTCGTGATGGTCGCGCCAGAGCCTCCCACGTGCCCTCGTCGTCGAGCCGTTCGATCAACAAAACCTCGACTTCGCCGCCTGTCTCGCGCCGGAGTTTCAGCCGCGCCGGAACAACGCGCGTATCGTTGACAACCAGCAGCTCCGAGCCCAGCTCGGCCGCAAGGCCAGCGAACGTCGAGTGCCGGATCTCGCCGCTTGCTCGCCGGTACACGAGCAGTCGAGAGGCGTCGCGAGGCTCCACGGGCCGTTGCGCGATCAGCTCGCGTGGCAGCTCGTAGTCGAGGTCGGAGGATCTCATCCGACGGCCACAGTAGCCTTGCCGCCATGGATCAACTGGCACTTCAGCGGGCGACCGAGCGCATCGCCCAAGCCCGAGAAGGACGCGATCTGGTCCGCTTCGAAGCGGTGCTCGAGCGCTCGCGAACCCAGATCGAAGCGCTCGCCAC